>SVPB01000027.1 GCA_015066065.1 Oscillospiraceae bacterium
AGGACGTGCGCCTGCGCTCCGTCGTGAAAGCGCGCAGTAGGCACTAAAGAAAGATCGTTTTGTTCTCCGGTGGTATACTCCTCCTCTGCATAATATCGGTAAAAGTACGGCTTGATACCATCGTTAAAAGAAACGATTCCCTCCGGATTCCCCTCCTTAACGGCACGGTAGTATGGTGCCAGGAGTTGTTGCGTATAACCGAACTCCTGCCGATACATACCGTCCAGCCACCAGCCTTTTACTTTGTCGCCGTAACGCAGAGAATACTCTCTTAAAACGGAGGACCATTTTTCGACAAAATCCATCGTGACGTTCTGCCGCGGCTCCACAAATCCGAACTTCACTCCGATCTCCTCCTCCTTATACGGGTCGTCGCCGGTAAAGTAAAGATACAGATCGATATCGTAGCGCCTCAGCCCCTGATACAGCTCCTCCATCAAGTCCCGCGTCTCCAACGATACGGCGATAAAACGAATTTTCGGCGATCATATATTATGCTTCATCCTCCTTGTCAACACGACGTCGGAAATTGGATGGGGAAATGCGCAAATTGGTGTTGCAAGCCCTCTTTTTCCGTGATAGAATACAGGCAGGGCAAAAACAGCAAATGTACTCGCCCATTCATCGGGAAAGGGGCATTCGTCATGAAACGACGTATGTATATGTTCGATTTTGCACGGTTACGCACCTATTGCAAGGATGAGCTTGCCGCATTGATGGCGCTTTTGGAAAGGCTCGGCTACAACGAGCTCGGTCTGTACGTGGAAGGGGCCTTTTTGCCCGACGGGCAACAGGGCGCCGTGCGCCACGGTGTGATCACCCAGCAGAACGCCGACGAGATCCTGGCCCTTGCTGAGGCACATCACATGACCGTGCTTCCCATGACCAACGTGCTGTTCCATATGGAGCATTTTCTCTGTCAGGAACGGTACGCCCATCTGCGACGCAACGGCCACCAGCGTGCCCGGAACCTGCTGAATTTCGAGCACGAGGAAGCCGTTCCTTTTGCCCTAGGGATCATACGCGCTCTGGCGGATATGTTCCACACAAAAAGAGTACAGATCGGGCTGGATGAATTCCCCTTTACTCCAGAGGAGATCCCCACCATCGGGCGCTATATTGCCGCCGTCACCGCCGCTATGCTGAAAGAGGGGCTGACACCCGGTGTCTGGAGCGATATGTTTTGGATGGAGCCGGCTTTACTGCCCTATCTTCCGCGTGAAACAGAGATATATGATTGGAATTATTACGGGCACCGCCCGGAGAGCATCCGCTATTTCCGCGATAACGGCTTTGAGCAGGTGATCGCCGTGCCAAGTGACAACGGCTGGGAAGGCTTTGTGGGCTTCCAACGTGCATCGGCATACCTGCGTGCCCGTGGGGATCTGGCCGTTGCACCGGGGGAGATCGAAGCCTTCCTGGAGGACGCCAAAAACGAAGGCGCCGACGGCGGTATGATTGCCAACTGGGAAAACACCACGGGCCGGTCGCTTTGGTCCGCATTGGTCCCCCTCGCCCGTGCAGGGCTGTGGATGCAGGGCAGATGGGAGTACGGAAAACCCGAGGAGGAGCAGGTCGAACAGGCGTTATTCGGTAGGATGACGCCGTACACCCGCATCGTGGCGCAGTTGCGCGACTTACAGGTGCACAATCTTGAGAAAGGGGAGCTTTCCCTGCCGCAGGATGCCCTTTACCAGCTGCCCTCTATGTTGAAGCTGCTGAACCGCCCCATGGGCTTTTGGGATGATACAATCGCTCTATATAATGAGGCTCTGCCGCAGATGAGAGCCGATTTGGAGGCGTGGGTGCCCATCTCGGCGCAGGAAAAATACGCACACGCCGCCCTCTGCTCGGTGGTAACAAACGTCCGTGTAGCCTCCCTGCTTATGAGTGTTTCAAGGGCACGGACCATTTACCACGAAGCCGCCTTAAAGCAGTTCCACGATCCAGCGGCGTTCCTTGTGCTGTTGGAGGAGTTCTGTGGGTGTATCCGGCAGGCCGTCGCCGGGCTGAAGGACTCCATTGCGGCCAGAACCGCCTCCACCTGCAACACCGGCATTACGCAGCAGGATATCGCCTGGCAGAATGACCTGATCGCACATCTGGAAAAGATTCTGTCGCGGCTTGCCGTATATCAGCAAGACCCCACCACCGCCCCGGCGCTGCGCTCCTACACAGAAACCATCTATTGCTGGGACTTCACCCCGAGTGGCTATACCCCTCAATAACCCATAGCTGCCCTTTGCTCCAGTGACCGTTCAAACGTAACAAAGCCCTCCGTCACAGCTTTTCACGCTGTGACGGAGGGCTCCTTTTCTTATTCTTCCACCAAAATATCCTCGCCGGGGCGCTGGTACAGACGGATCCAGTCAATGTGGTAGTCAATGGGATCCGGATCCTCCGGGAGGATGCGGTAGCCCTCGGGGCACCAATGGTGGCCGGGGGTGAACACGAAGTTGTTGAAGATCACAAAGTGGTAATCCTGATAGCAGTCCATGGCCTCCAGACCGGGCTTGTCGGTAAAGTTATCCACCAAGCTGACGGTGCAGTAGGGCACGTCGTCAATGAGGAAGGTGATGTCCTTCTGAGTCCAGTCCATTCCATACACGTGGTACTCGTTGTTGAGGTTCTCCGCATTCTCGATCTTGTGCCGCTTGTTGGACACCATCTTGCCGTCCAGCTGGCAGCGAGCCACGATCTTGCCGTCCGCATCACGCAGAGACTTGTGCAGGTTGCACACCACCGTGTCCGGGCTGGAGAAGATCTCAAAGATGTCGATCTCGGAACGCAGCTTGGATTCCATCAACGGCTCGTAGGTGAGCATCCAGAAGGAGGGCCAGCACCCATGACGGAAGGGCATCTTGCAGCGCATCTCCAGATAACCCCGGCGGAACACCATCTTGTCATAGGTGGTCAGCGCCTGCGGAATGGTAAACTCGATACCCTCCTTGTCGGAGCGCCAGGCATGTAACTGAAGCTCGCTGTCCTGCACATCAATGTGCTTGCGGTCGGTCATCAGCTCCGCATCGGTGGAACGCATCTGTGTGCGATATTTCCAGTTCTTCTCCAGATTACCGTAGTCCTCAAACTCGTCGTGCCACACCAGCGTGCGATCCCCCCGGGTAGTGGGAACCCCCATCCGGGCGGCCTTTTCGGTTACCAGAGCAATATCCGGCTTTTTCATTGTCATCCATCCTTTCCTTCCTGTCGTCTCCTTTATTATACCGGACGGTCGGTGTCGAAGCAAGGTGAAAACAACCGTAAAAAGCCCAAAAATGATTACGCAAAAAAAGCAACCACGGCAATGCCGTGGTTGCTTTTGTGAGGTTTACTTTCTCTCTTTGGTAGCAATCTCGGTGAGCGCCTTGCCCAGGAACGCTTCCAGGGTCATGGTGCCCAGATCGCCCTCCTTGCGGTGACGGACGGAAACCACGCCTTCCTCGGCCTCCTTATCGCCGATGACCAGCATATAGGGCACCTTATCCACCTGCGCTTCCCGGATCTTGTAGCCCATCTTCTCGTTACGGGTATCCAGCTCGGCACGCAGGCCGGCGGCTTTCAGCTGCTCGGTAATAGCGCCGGCCTTCTCCAGCAAACGCTCGGAGATGGGCAGCACACGCACCTGCTCGGGAGCCAGCCACAGCGGGAAGGCGCCAGCGTACTTCTCGATCAGGTACGCCAAGGTGCGCTCGTAACAGCCCAGAGAGGTGCGGTGGATGATGTAGGGACGCTTCTTCTGGCCGTCAGCATCGGTGTACTCCATGCCAAACTTCTCCGCCAACAGCATATCGATCTGGATGGTAACGATGGTATCCTCTTTACCAAACACGTTCTTGTACTGAATGTCCAGCTTGGGGCCATAGAAGGCCGCCTCATCGATACCCACGGTATATTCCACACCCAGGTTGTCCAGGATCTTGCCCATGACCGTCTGGGCCTCATCCCACTGCTCGGCGGTGCCTTCATACTTGTTCTTGGGATTAGCCGGATCCCACTGAGAGAAGCGGAAGGTGCAATCCTCCAGCATGCCCACCGTATCCAGCACGTACTTAGCCAGCTCCAGACAGCCACGGAACTCTTCCTCCAGCTGATCGGGACGCAGTACCAGATGGCCCTCGGAGATGGTGAACTGGCGCACACGGATCAGGCCGTGCATCTCGCCGGATTCCTCATTGCGGAACAGAGTGGAGGTCTCCCCCAGCCGCATGGGCAGATCACGGTAAGAACGAGCACGGTTAAGAAAAGCCTGATACTGGAAGGGGCAGGTCATGGGACGCAGAGCAAAGCACTCCTTGGTCTCATCGTCCGCATCTCCCAGGATGAACATACCGTCACGGTAGTGATCCCAGTGACCGGAGATCTTGTACAGATCCCGCTTGGCCATCAGGGGCGTCTTGGTCAGCAGGTAGCCCCGTTTCTGCTCCTCGTCCTCGATCCAGCGCTGTAAGAGCTGGATGATCCGGGCGCCCTTGGGAAGAAGAATGGGCAGACCCTGGCCAATGCTGTCCACCGTGGTAAACAGCTCCAGCTCACGACCCAGCTTGTTGTGATCGCGCTTCTTGGCTTCTTCCAGACGCACCAGATGCTCCTCCAACAGGCTGGCCTTGGGGAAGGCAATACCGTAGATACGGGTCAGCATCTTATTCTTGGAATCACCACGCCAGTAGGCACCGGTAGCCGACAGCAGCTTGATCGCCTTGAGACGGCCGGTATCCGGCAGATGAGGACCGGCGCACAGATCGGTAAACTCGCCCTGGGTGTAGAAGGAAATGAGCGCATCCTCCGGCAGGTCGTTGATAAGCTCCACCTTGTAAGGCTCGTCCTTCATCCGTTCCAGCGCCTCCGCCCGGGGCAGGGTGAACCGGGTGATGGACAATGCCTCCTTGATGATGGCCTTCATCTCCGCCTCGATAGCCGCAAGTACCTCGGGGGTAATGCTCATATCCGCATCAAAGTCGTAGTAAAAGCCCTCGTCGATGGACGGGCCGATGGTCAGCTTAACCGAAGGATACAGACGCTTGACCGCCTGCGCCATCACGTGGGACACGGTATGCCAATACGCCTTGCGGCCATCCAGGTCGTCAAAGGTCAGGATCTCCACCTGGCAATCCGCCGTCAGCTCGGTACGCAGATCCACCACCGCACCGTTCACACGGGCGGCGCAAGCGTTGCGGTACAGACCCATGGATATCTCACGGCACAGCGTGTCCACCGTCGTGCCGGCAGCTACCTCCATGATATCGCCGCTTTTAAGTGTGATCTTCAGCATATTCTTCTCTCCTTTGTGTCAAAAAAATAGATAAAGCCCCGTCCCGGCAAGGGACGGGGCATCAGCGCCTCGTGGTTCCACCCTATTTCCGCACCCGATGGGTGCGCTCATGGTGACGGGTAACGGGGTCAGCCGGCGCGCCTTATGTCAGCGCACTCTCCGGGGTGGTAGGTACATCCGGGGGTTCCGCGCCCTTACACCAGCCGGACGCTCTCTGTGGGAACACCGGGGAGACCCTCCCCATCAACGATTTCTTACATTTTATCACCCCACCCTACACTTGTCAAGGTGTGAGCAAATAAAAATGTTGCATTATGCACCGCTTTAGGCTATAATAGTCATAATGTTTCCAAAGAAACAGCGAATAAAGGAGTGACAATATATGATCTATATTCTCGAAAACGACAAACTCAAGGTTAAGATCAGCAGCATGGGCGCCGAGCTGCAGTCCATCTGCCGGGTGGAGGATAACACCGAATACCTGTGGCAGGGCGACCCCACCTACTGGGCCGGCCGTGCTACCAACATCTTCCCCTCCTGCGGACGGATGGTGGAAGGCAAGTACACCTACGACGGCAAAACCTACGAAATGCAGATCCACGGTCTGGTGCGGTCTCAGGAGTGGTCGGTACTGCGGCAGAAGGCCAACGCCATCACCCTGCAGGTGCAGAGCGACGAGGACACCCTGAAGAGCTATCCCTTCCACTACACGGTGGAGATGACCTACACCCTGGAGGACGAGACCCTGTCCATCGCTACGGTGGTGCACAACACCGACGAGAAGACCATGCTGTTTGCGGTAGGCGGTCACCCCGGCTTCAACCTGCCGCTGGAGGATGGCCTGACCTTTGAGGATTACACCATCGAGTTTGACGAGGTGTGCCAAGCCCGTCGGCTGAGCCTGTCCGACGCCTGCTTCTATCTCAACGACTCGGTCCCCTTCCCTCTGGAGGACGGCAAGCGCATCCCCATGCGCCACAATCTGTTCGATCAGGACGCCATCTTCCTGCGTGATACCTGCGGTGCAGTCACCCTGCATAGCGATAAGGGCCAGCGCTACGTACGTATGGTCTACCCCCAGATGCCCTATCTGGGCCTGTGGCATAAGCCTTTCACCGAGGCTCCCTACGTGTGCATTGAGCCGTGGACCGGCACCCCGGCGCTGGACGGTCATGTCAACGACCTGACCGAAATGCCGGCCATGATGTCGCTGGAGCCGGAAGGCACCTACCGCAACGTGTACACCATCACCTTCGGCTGATTCGTAAGTGCTCCTGCTCCGGCAGGAGCACTTTTTTTGCCCCTCGTTATCATTGTCCGGTTTTTGGGACATTGTTTGCGCTATACTATGGTCAGAAAAGAGAAACCGTCGTACGGCACAGCGGCAGAAACGAACATTTTTTCGTTTTTTTCGAAAAAATGCTTGATTTTTACCGAAAGTGCGGTATAATAAAAACAGAACAAGTGTTCGGTTTCTCTGATAGGAGGATGAAAGATATGTTTTTGACGACCTTAGTGTTAGACGTTTTTCTGGTTTTGGCCGGCCTCGGCATGCTCCTGTTGGGGCGGTACGGCATCACCCGGCAGTTGGCCTTTGCGCCGGTGGCGGTGGCGGTGCTGGATCTGGCCTTTGCCACCAAGGTGACCTTGGCACTCACCCCGGTACTGTCCACCTTGCTGGTGGTACTGCAGGCGGCGGTGCTGATCGGCAGTCTGCTGGTGCTGCGAGAGGACCGGGTATTGGCCCGTAAGAAGGAAAATCGCCGCCGTCGCCGTCGGGAGATGGTGCGCACGCAGGCAGCCTTTGAACGGGCGGCATCCACCGAACGGCGGCACCACGTAGCCGCCTGCGCCTGATGGCTTTGCTCATTGCCAACACCCTTTCTATGTAACGGCCGGCTCCGTCGTTAGACAGAGCCGGCTGTGCTTTTGCGCAAAAAACGGCAGACCTCCGAAGAAGTCTGCCGCTTTGTCTATGCGATCATTCCGCAAACAAGGGGGTGGACAGATACCGTTCCCCGGTATCCGGCAGTAACGCCACCACCGTCTTCCCGGCGTTCTCCGGGCGGCGCGCCACCTGCAAAGCGGCGTACAACGCCGCACCGGAGGTGATACCACACAGCACCCCTTCCTGCCGTGCCAGAAGGCGGCCGGTCTCGTAGGCTTGCTGTTCGGTAACCGGAATCACTTCGTCATATACGGCGGTATCCAGTACACCGGGAACAAAGCCGGCGCCAATGCCCTGCAGACCGTGGGCGCCCGGCTGACCGCCGGACAGCACCGGGGAACCGGCCGGCTCCACCGCCACTACCTGCACCGCCGGGTTCTTTTCCTTAAGATACCGGCCCACGCCGGTGATGGTGCCGCCGGTACCCACACCGGCGACAAAGATGTCCACCGTGCCGTCGGTGTCGTCCCATATTTCCGGACCGGTGGTCGCATAATGGGCCGCCGGATTGGCCGGGTTGTCAAACTGGCCGGCCAGGATACTACCGGGAGTGGACTGTGCCAGCCGCTGTGCTTCTTCAATAGCGCCCTGCATCCCCAGCGCACCCGGGGTCAGCACCAACTCAGCGCCGTAGGCCTGCAGCAAACGGCGGCGTTCCACACTCATGGTGTCCGGCATGGTCAGCACCACCCGGTATCCACGTCCGGCCGCAATGGCCGCCAGTCCCACGCCCGTGTTGCCGCTGGTTGGCTCGATAACAGTACCGCCCGGCAACAGACGGCCATCCTTCTCGGCGGCATCCAGCATGGCCAAACCGACACGATCCTTGGCGCTGCCGGCCGGGTTCATCCCTTCCAGCTTGACCAACAGGGTGGCTGGGAGATCCCGTGCCCCCTCCATCTGAGTCAGACGTAACAGCGGCGTACCGCCCACCAGCTCGCTCAGCGATGTATATATCTTCATCGGATCACTCCTTTGTCATTTGCTTTCCCCTATCATACCATTCGCCCCGAGCGTCTGTCAAGGCGTGACAACTGACAAATTCTGCTTGCTTTCCGAGAGGCAACCGGCTATAATATAGACAGTACGCAAAAGGAGGCATCGTTATGCGCCTGCAAGAGTCCGGCGAGATGTATCTGGAGACCATCTACATCCTCACCGAGCATAAGCCAACCGTCCGGGCGGTGGAGGTGGGAGAATACATGGGGTATTCCAAGCCCAGCGTCAGCCGTGCCATGGGGCTTCTGCGCCGGGGTGGCCTTATCACCGTGGGAGAGGACGGCGGCATCGCCTTGACAGAAGAAGGACGGCAGGTCGCCGCCAAGATGTATGACCGTCACAACCTGCTCACCCGTTGCTTTATGCTACTGGGTGTGGATGAGGAGACCGCCGTCGAGGACGCCTGCAAGATTGAGCACCACATCAGCGATGCGTCTTTTGAAGCCATCCGGCGGTTTGTGGAAAACAGCTAAATCCACCACCTCATAAAAAAAGCCCCAACAACAATCAAAAAAGACGGTGTGCTCTGCCGGACAATACGCCATGAGACCGTCATTTGAAGATCCATTCAACACACGATGGCACAAAGCCAAAACGAAAAACAAACACCGAGAAGAAACAAGCATGCTTCTTCTCGGTGTTTTATGTTACGCACCTTTTCGTCCCTCTGCAAGTCCAAAGGCTGCGCTTTTTAGTTCTCTTTCATGTACTGCGATGGGGCAACCCCCACTCTCCTTTTAAACTCCCTTGAAAAAAGAGATATGTCGCTGTAACCGCAGGATTCTGCCGTTTGCAAAACATTGTACCTTCCGCTTATTAAAAGCTCCTTGGCTCTTGCTATTTTCAGCTCATTTATGTAGCGTATCGGCTGCGTTCCAAGCAGGGAATTAAACAGTTTTCTAAAATAGGTTTCGCTTATATGGCAGAGATTCGAAAGATACGAAACACAGATGACCTCTTTATAATAGTTTTTCGAAATATAATCGAGCGCAGGGGCTATTATTTTCATTTTGGCATCAGGAAGATAGTCCGAAAGGATGTCCTTTTGCAAATAATACATTATTTCATAAAAACACGCCTTTGCTTTTAGGGCAAAACCGGAATTTTTCCTTCGCCAAGCCTTTTCAGCTTCAATAAAGCTTTTAAGGTAAGCCTCCCTATAGCGTGCTTTAATGACGAAAGGTTGATCAAACACAGGGCTATCGGTTGAAAAATCTATGATATATCCCTCGTTATCTCCCGATTTTGTTATTATGTACTCTTGCCCTTTGGGGATATAAACAATGTTTCCCGGCTCTGCTACGATCCTAGTGTTTATTTCGTAAAAATCAAATACCAACGTCCCTTTAACATTATATAGAATACCGTGATTATCTCTCGCTTTATGGTATGAGCCAATTATATCTGTGTAAACACGCAATACAATCGCAATATCCTTAAGCACCATGTTGAGATTTCTTAAATCATCCATTCTATCACTCCTCATTATATCCTAAACTATTGTGTTGAAATTGTCAAATAGTTTTGTGAAAATCATTCCAATTATGCTAGGGATTTGTTATGCTGTAAAGCAGAGGTGGTTTGATCGCAGTAACCGGTGTTGCCGATTAATGGCGGTGCCTTGATGGTAAAAGAAAAGGACGCCGCACCTCAGCCAGCATCCCTCCTGCACACCCCAAAAAACGGCGCTCTGCTAAAACAACACAGGCTCAAAACGAAAATGGTATAAAGGAGACTAGTAAAATGATTAGAAACCCTAAACATGTTGACGTTGGAGAAGGCACTTTTAAGGGCGGAAAGCTTGTTTCAAATTTTGCTCCCGTTGAAAGAGATTATTCCTATCTCCTTTCTCTTTGCGATTTTGACGAGCTTACCATAGACGAAAAGAAATGCTGCTGTGCTATCGGTAACGACGGATATGTTCTTGATATTGCAAACGATGGCATTTCTGTTTGTGTTAAGAGCGAAGAAGGGCTGTCAAATGCTCTTAAAATGCTCGCCGTTCTAAAAGAAAAACACGGCAACGCTATCCCTTGTATGCAAATTTGCGATGAGCCCGATATTACCTTCCGTGGCATGCACCTTTGCGTCTTTAACCCTGATGATGGCACAGAAAAAGAGGATACCACGCCCGAGGATATCAAAAGGAGGATCACGAAGGCGGCTCTCGTCGGTTACAACTATATCCTTATAGAATTCTGGGGCATGTTCCCTTACAAAAAACACCCCTATGCCGCTTGGCCCAAGGCTTACACAAGAGAAACGGTCGAGGAGATTGTCAGCCTTTGCATTGATAAGCTGCACATCACGCCCATCCCTTGCCAAAACCTCACTAGCCATGCGGGTTGGAGCAGAATAGCATCAAGAAAGCACGTTGTTTTAGACCAACGGCCCGATTTGGCGGATATGTGGGTTCCGGGCGGCTGGTGCTTTGCAACCGAGAACCCCAAAACGCAGAAATACCTTCGCGATATTATGGATGATCTTCTTGAAACATTCAGAAATCCTCCTTATTTCCACGCTTCCTGTGATAAATGCTTTTGCTTTGGTTCAACCGAAGAAGACAGAACAAAGCCTGCCGATATCCTGTTTGCAAACCATCTTTGCAGACTTAACACGTATCTTCAGGAAAAGGGAACCAGAATGGTCATGTGGGGAGATATGCTCTACTCCTCGATGGACTCTCTCACCTGGAAGCCCAACCCCATCATTGCCGATATGCTGCCCAAGAATATTCTTATCAACGTTTGGACGCATAACGATATCGGCGATTATTGGGCTGATGTTGACTTCTTTGAGTCGCGTGGGTATCAAACGGTTTACTCTCCCTTTATAAACAAAAAAGGAACCGAGAACATGGTTAAGCTTTGCAGAAGAAAGGGAAGCCTCGGTATCGTTCAGACAACCTGGCACAAGCCGGAGACCGCCTTCCCCAGCGCCATGTATTCCGCCCTTATTCAATGGAACGGAGATAATCACACCCAAAAGGAGGTGGAGCTTTATGAGCGCCTGTTTTAAGGTGGATAAAAACTTCGACATCAAGCTTGTTCCCTATTCGCCCATTCAGGAAAAAGACCCTCTTGAAGCTCGTATTCAATTTAAAAACACCGGCGACGAAGACGGAGAAATGGAGCTTTGTATTCGCCTTAACGGAGAGGTTATTGATAGCCAAAAGGTTTTCGTTAAAAAAGGCGAGTACGGGTTTGTTCGGTGCTTCCCTGATATAACGGGAAAAATAGGAAAAAACACCCTTGATGTAAACGGCGAGCTTGTTGAGTTTGAGGTCGTTCGCGAGCATCCCGTTCTTTTGGACGGTGGGTTTGTTATGCTAGGTCCACCGAATGACAGAAAATGCTGCATAACCTATACCCCCGAAGTGAAGGCCATGCTTGACAGCGACTGGTCGGACTATATAGACGACCTCCATCATATGCGTCAAACCGGCATAATCATTATGGTTTCCCATCAATACGAGCGTCTCTATTATGTGGATGACCTAAAGGTTACGGCTCACTATGATGGCTCAAAGCTATATCCTAAATCAGATATTCTCGCAAGCGACCCCATTGAAGCCATATTAACGGCCGCCGATCGGAATGGACAGCATGTTTTCATCGGAGTCGGGAATAACTACGGAAGACCCGGTGAGCCCGAGGATATAGAAGAGCTCTTCGAAAGATACCATTCTCATCAATCTTTTTATGGTTGGTATTTTGCCTGTGAGCTTAATATGGAAGAATTTAAGCCGGAGCATTGGGACAAGCTCCAGCGCAACACCGCCAAAGCAAGAGCGCTTTCTCCTGCAAAGCCCATTTTGATGTCACCCTACTGTCAACCCGGCCCCGAATTTATAGAGTACATTGAACAGCATGATTTGTTTGATATAATGATGCCGCAGGATTTTGTTGGTCAAAACAGATTTACTCTTGCAGACAGCCGCCAACAAAACATCACTCTATTGGCTTATTGCAAAAAGAGCAAAAAGCATTTGTGGGCAAACTGCGAAGCGTTTAATTTTACAGCCGAAAATGTTAATCTTGTTGGGAACGGAGCGCTGAGCTTGCTGGTGCCCAGATATAAAAACGGCGGAATGGATGGCGAAGAAGGTTTCATTCAACAAATGGAAACGGTCAGACCTTATGTTGAAAAAATAATGAACTTTATGTTCTCCGGCTTTTTTGCCACGCCAAATGCACGAATTAAGGCTGGCGGAAGTGCCGCTATTAAGCAGTACACGGATTACATGGCCTATCAAAATGCCGTCTTAGAGGGTAAACGATAAATCAACCGGCCTTATGTGAAGGCGAAAATAAGAAAAGGCGCAGAAGCTCCCCTTTGCAGCATAAAAAAGCAAAACGGTGCAGTCCCTTTTGGGGGGACTGCACCGTTTTTTTGCACAGGCCGTTCTCTTATGATACCGTTTCCTGCCGGTCAAACCGCCTTTTTACATCAAAACTTGGGGGTAGGCTTTTTCACGTTTGGGCACTCCAACGCAGCAACCCGGCTCTCCGGCTCCGCCCAGCGTACGCCGTTGGTGATAACCGTCTGCACCCAATGGATATGGTAGGTGGGGCAGGTCTCGTGACCGGGCTGGAAGTAGAAGATCTTACCACGGCCACGGCGCCAGCAGCAGCCGGAACGGAACACTTCGCCGCCTTCGTACCAGCCTAGGAAGAGCAGCTTATCCGGCTCGGGAATATCGAACGGCTCGCCGTACATCTCCTCGCCGGGCAGATCAAAATAACGGTCGATGCCCTGGGTGATGGGATGGTCGGGCGCTACCACCCACAGGCGCTCCATGTCGCCATCGGTACCCTCAAAGCGCCAGCTGAGGTTGCAGGAGGTACCCATGAGACGCTTGAAGATCTTGGAGTGATGGCCGGAGTGCAGTACCACCAGGCCCATGCCCTTGAGCACCGACTCCTGCACACGGACGACCACGTCTTCCGGCACCTCGTGGTGTGCCATATGACCCCACCAGATGAGTACGTCGGTATTATCCAGCACCTCCTGGGTTAAGCCACATTCCGGCTCATCCAGCGTGGCGGTACGCACCGTGATATCCTCGTGCATTCCCAAGAAGCCGGCAATGGCGCCGTGGATACCTTCGGGATAGATGTTGCGGACACGGTCGTCAATCTTTTCGTGGCGATATTCGTTCCATACAGTAACGCGGATCATGTTGAAACCCTCCATATAAGTAAAATTGTTAACAACCGCTTTTGTTGTAACATCCCAGGCAGAATTTGTCAACCGCAAAGCTGATAGTTGTAGAAATAGTGCAAGTTCCGTGAAAAAAAGTTTACACCCTTCCGCCTCGTTGACTTCTGCTCGTATTACAGCGCCTTTTTCCAGTGCCGAACCATCTTCGCCACCGTCTGTACCCGTCGGGTATCAACAGAGAGATCCTCGTTGTAGGTGGGGCAGATCCAGGCTCCTTCCTCAAACTCATTCCACGCAAACAGCAGAATATGGCCGAAAAACGTCTGTCTGACCGTCTCGTTACTTGCAATGGCGGCAGCAAACCGCCGCCCGCCCTGCAGCAGTTCCTCCGGGGTAGCGGCAGCTGCATAGGGCTTCTCGGGATAATCGATCCAAGGCGCGTGATGGTCAATGCGAGGGGAGGGATCCCACCCCATCGGGAACAGCGGCACCGTTTTCTTATGCATCTCGGCCCGTGCGGCGTTGTCGGCAATGGCCGCCGTCACCAGTTCCTCGTGGCGGGTGATGCTGTCTCGCGCACAGCAGTAGGCGGACAGCCCGTCCACCAGCTCCAGTGGGGCACCCTCCGGCACGCGGGAGAACATAGCCATAAACAGCGGCGGCTCGCCGCCCACCCGTTCCACCGCCTGCTGCAGGCCGCGGAGCTTTTCTTCACTGATCTGGTGGAAAAGATACACCAACGGGCGGCCGCCTACCTTCTCGTAGTACGGCTGCTTTAGCAGCTCGGCCAGCTCCAGATAATCCGCCTCGGCAAAGGGATGCGCCCCCATAATGGCCGCCATCCCGATGCGGCGGCGCAACGGGCTGTTTTGGTGCATCCGACGGGCATAGTTGAGCTCATACACCTTGTGGGAGCAGTCGGCAGGGCCGCTTGGCACGTGGGTGCGGGAGCCTTGCTCCGGATAGAATACGTAGGAAAAGTAGTCAATGCCTGCGCGGATGGCATACCGCAGTTCTCTGTCAAATTCCCGCTGTGTACGGCGGGTGTACTCAATCCGATCGGCATCCGTCACGGTGGCATAATAGGGAGTGCAGCGGCGATACCGTTGCGGGGACAGAGAATGCGTCTGGTAATAGCCGAAATAGGTGTCCGACGGCAAGGAGCAATCCCAATTGACAGCACTGACACGCACGGGCGGGCGGCTCTCGCCCCGTTTGAGCCGGTCGATGCAGACGATGCCCACCAAGGCAGACAACACCGTGATCACCTCGTTGACCACCCCCAGCACAGAGCCTACCTCCAGGGAGTACAGCCCCATACACAGAGAAATCGGCAATGCCAGCAGACGGGACAGACGAGGGATCGCCAGGTAAAAGCCGAACACGGATATTACCGAGCCGATGGCGGGCAACAGCGAATAGGCCGAGCGCCACGTCACGGCAGCGCAGACCACCGACAGCACCGTAAACAGAGCCAGACACACCACACCCTTGGTGCTTTTGCGGTCCACCTTATAGAACACGCCCTCCCGCAGCACGGCGATGCAGGCAATGCCAAAGCCCGTATATGCGCCAAGCAGCAGATACTGCACCGCCCACGCCACGTCGGACAGCAGTTTAAACAGCAGCACCCGTTTGGAGGTGGTCTGCTGATAGAGAATCAGATTGATGGCGACACCTAAGGCGCCTGCCACCCACGCAGCCGTTTCCATAATGATACCTCCCTTGACTTTTCTGCATACACGCAGTATTATTATATCGCCTATTTTTTCTATAGATAGACATATTTTAAGATTAAAATAGTCCATTTCAAAACAGCGAGGCGATCCTATGGAGAAGCGCGACCTGAACGTCTTTGGCTTGGGGCGGATCACCGTCACCTACACGGCGGACGAGCACCGCCCCGGTGACAATGCCGTCACCGTCTACGGCGACTATAAGATCAGCATCCACCTGAGCAACGGCCTGTACGGCGTGATCAACGACCGTCTGGTGGGCGGTGAGCGAGGCGACGTGTCCTTATATGCCCCGGAGGAGCTGCATTTCGGCCGTTTCACCGTGGCGGGCCGTTTTCGGTTTATCAACATCCTGCTGTCAGCGGACTGTGTACGGAGCTTAGAGGCTGAGCATCCGCCGCTTTCACGGCTGTTCTGTACCCACGGCGACCGCCAGAACAGCATCCGTGCCGAAGCGGCGGATAAGGCGCGTATCATAGAGTCCGCGGAAACGCTGGCACTCTTTGCTGAGCACCGCGGCACGTGCAGTGAGCTGGAGGCTTTTTCCCTCATCCTGCAGTTGCTTCTGCTGTGTGCCACACTGTATGGACAGCCCTCTTGCCTGCAAACAGCGCCCATTGCCTCTCCGTTTGTACAGCGCACCGTGGAGTACATCGCCCGACACTACGCCGACAGGTTGACCCTCGACAGCCTGGCACGGATAGCCGGATGCAGCACGGTATATCTGTCCATGTGCTTCAAGCAGTATATGGGCAGCACGGTGCACCAATATCTGACCGAGTACCGCATCAGCAAGGCGGCGGCACTGTTGCGCGCCGGCTGCTCGGTAACGGATGTCTGCTATCGTGTGGGTTTTTCTGACTGTTCCGGCTTTATCCGTCTTTTTAAGAAAAAAAGAGCGCTCACCCCCTACCAATACAAGCAAAATGCCACCGCCTCCGCAGACACCCCCATCACCCTTAGAAAACGCTGAAATCGTCGAATAAAGCACGCAAAAGGAGCTGACTCAATGGAGTCAGCTCCTTTTGGATTGGAGAAAGAAACGTAGTCGGTGCCCGTTCCTCACCTTTACGTTCTCGACCGATTATTTTACCTTACCAAAGGTGGGGATAAACCGCATATCGTTTTCGGCAGGGACGTAGTCGATGGTATCGTTGCTCACCTGATACACCCGGGCAAAGTCCACCAGCTGTACCTCGAAGAAGTCCTTGACGTCGCCGCCGTACAGGCCCATCCAGTAGTAGGGATTGTAAGCGAAGGAATTGTTGACGCCGTTGGGAGGCGGCATCTTTTTGCAGTAGCTATCCTTACCAATACCGTTGGCAAACTTAATGGTCAGACCGTTCCGGAAAGACTCGGCGGACGGATGGTTGTCGTCCAGCATCATCTCGCTGGCCAGCTGACCGTCAAAGTAGACCCGTACGTAATCATACGTCCAATCCACCGTCACGTGATGGAAGGTGTCGTAGAAATGCTCTCCCTCGTTTGGCTCTAACCAGCAGGGGGTCTGCAGGTTCGGCTTGCCGTACAGGAAGTTACGGGTGTCACGGCCATCCGGGTCGGACGTAAAGGCGTGGAAGCAAGGAACAAACACGTCACGGCCGTAGTTCTCATACACGTCGCACTCCCAGTTAGCCTGGTCACGGGTGTAGGGAGACAGGGTGTTGGCCCACGCCGCCGAGCAGGCACCGTTACGGGTGCCCATGACCATACGGGATTCCCAAATGCCAAACCGGAAGCCCCACTTGTTGGCCGCAATCAGACGACCGGCCTCCCAGCCATGGTCGTCCGGGTCGCCGTAAGCGGCTACCCGTTTCTTAGTGACCTGGAAGAGATAGTTGTTACCGGCGGCATCGGCATCCACCCACCAGTTTTTACCGTAGATACCGGGACGATACTGGTACATATCGTGCTCATCCTTATCGCCACCGGCACTGTTATCCTTGCTGACCTGCCACTTGGACTCGATGAGCTTCACCTTTTCCTCATCGGTGCCTTCGTAATCGAAGTTGTCCATATAGGTCAGGCCGAAGCCACCGGTCAGGGAGAAGTCCACCGTGCCATAGCCGGCTTTATTCTGGTAGTCATAGTAACTGCTGTAGGTGCCGGACAGGGTATACGCCGTGGTCAGCGTCTTTTTCTGTGCCAGCTCCGCCAGCAGCTTAACCGTACCGGCATTCACGGCGTAGTTAGAGCCGCCCTGGATCGTCAGACTCTTACCGGCAAAGCCTACCTTATAATAGCCATAGTCCGCATCCAGCATGCCGTCCGTTTCAAAGCTGGTATAATAGTTCTGCCAGTTGGCCGAAGTAAACCGGGTATCATACACCCGTTGGACGTTAACAGCACCGTTCATGGGGCCGATACGGATCTCCCGGTCGCCGGCGTCGGTGCCCTCCAGATTCATCGCCTTAATGGGGAGAATGTAGCCGCACTTATCAAGAATCTCTTGCTGGAACGCCTCGGCCGCCCGTTGTACGATCAGCGACGGATAGCGTTCGGTACGAATGGTGTAGCCGGCGATGTTGCCGCCCGGAAGGGTATACACCGCGTGCTCCGGCTTGTAGTAGTAGCTGTAATTGGCCCGGATAACGCCCTTATCATCCTTGATGAAGGTGTTAAGGAAATAATCCAGTGCGGCCTGCAGGGCATCGTCGTTGACACCCACAATGTACAGCTTGGTGCCGACCAGGCGCAGGACGAAGTCAGCTCCGTTATCCGCCCGGGCATTCTTGATCTCGTTATAGATGCGCACCGATTCCGGACGGGCATCGTACGGACCGACCACGATCTCATGCGTGGCTGACTGTCCACGCTTAGCCACCACAATCTCGGTGTTAAGGCGATCCATAAGCTCGGAAGCAAAATCAGCCGTTATGGCGGTGTACCGGTCGGGATCACGCACAAGGGTGAAGGTAAAGTCGAAGTCGGAGATGACCGGAATAGATCCATCGTTGGTAACGACTTCCTTATCCGCGCTGGTCACCGGCACCCGGGAAGGCTTGGTGACGATCTGCCAGTTGTCCTCCTCGTTCACGGTAGGCGCCGTCACATCCAGATCGCTGTTGGCTTGTGCATCCAGCTTAAAGCTGATGACGATCACGTCGCCTGCTTTCACGGGGATGTCGGTAATCGCCGGATGGGCCAACTGGGTGACCGGCCGGCCATCCGTGGAGGCGGTGGTGTTGCACAGGGTGCCACTCCACAGCTGAACGCTGTTGGCGGTAATGCGCAGGGAAGCACGACGCGGTGTACCATCCTCCGCTAAAAAACCGGTTTTAATGCCAGCCACCTGCTCAATAGCCGTAAAGCTCCCGGCCTGGATGGTCAGCTTACCGTCCTGCTGAACGGTGTAATGCAAGGCTTCTTCCTGCTTACCGGTAACCGACAGCAGTAAGCCGGCCTCCGGCAGTGTTTCTCCCTGGTAGGTCGCCAGGTCGTTTTTGGCGGTGCTATACACGCCCAAAGACTGGCTGCCAGCCGCATTATAGGTGTAGGCAAACGCACCTTTCGCCTGCGCACCGGCGCCGTTCTTCCAACGACCGAAGCCGTATACAGCACGGTCGGTCCAAGCGCCGTTACCGCCATACACCCAGCGCCACGGGCTGGCGGTAATCGCCGCCAGAGAGGACGCCTGTGAATCCGCCGTCATCGCTTTATTCAGTTCGTTATAAGCGACCGCTGTCGTGTTGTCATCGTAGACAAACACCGGATTGGCGGCCACCACCAGCTGTGGCTCGTTGACCTGAGGCTGGCTATCCACTGGAGCATCCTCCGCCGCGCAGGCGGTAAAGAACGCCAGCAGCATCGCTATGACACACAGATATGTTAAGATTCGTTTAGTCATCGTTCTCACCCTCCTTACGCTTTCTTGCTCTTTTTGAGCAGGACGGTCGCCACAACTGCACCGCCGCCGATGATTGCCACCGCACCGCCAATGATAACCACCATCAGCCACGGCGGCAGTCCTTCTTCGGCAAGGGGTGCCGGGCTAGCAGGCACCTCCTCGATGGGGGCGGCCTCCTTATGCGCCGGACGCTCACCGATATCCAGCGGATCCGGCACGTTCTGGTCGCCTACCCACACCTTGTCGGTGTAGTAAATGGTCTTGTATTCCTCTTTTTCTTCATCCTCGTGACCACCCAGATCGATGGTCACCTTGCTCCACTCACGCCAGCGCGCGTGGAGGGTGATGACGTCTCCCGTCACGCCGGCCACAGGGGTGGACGTGATATCGAAGAAATGCTCCCGTTCGTAGCTTTCATCGGTATACCAGCCCATAAACTCATACCCCTCCCGGTACGGGTCAATGCCGCTGTAAGGAACCATAGAATTAGACAGCACAATGACGTCTTCATACACGTCCGCAGAGCCGTGGGTGTCAAACTTCACCAGGATGTACTGGGGCGGCACCACCTTGATATCGTCCACATACATCTGGCTTTTCACGCCCTGGGTATGATGGGTGATGCCAAACCGCAGGTTACCACTCAGCTTGCAGTTGGTAATGGGCAAGGAAATCTCCACCCATTCTCCCAGTGTAGGAGCCAGGCGTTGGCTGACCTCCGCCACCACAAAGTCGTTCTTGACAAAATCCGTATCCCGTACAAAAGGAACATCCATCTTGTCATCCGGCACACTGGCAGCCCAATAGCTCAGGTCAAAATAGTCCTGGCCTTCCGGAATAAACACCATAAAGGTAAGGTAATAGTCCTTCCCCTTTTCCAGCTTCACCTGCTTGCCATCGCCGTCCTTGACCATCATCTGGGGACGCAGGTCGCCGGCACGGGAGGTGGACTTAACAAGGATGGACTGCAAGCCGGTATAGCTCTGCTGGTTGGTCACCGTCATCGTCTCGGTGGCGTTGTTCATGAGAGAAAGATTCTCCCCGATGGGGTAGCCCTCAAAGTGCATTGCCTCGGCATCGGTGGCACCGGCTGTGCGGGTCTTTACCAGAACATCATCCAAATAGAAGGTCAGCGGCGCATCGGCAGCGCCGGTGATCCCCAACCGCAGGTTACCGGCGGCGGCGCAGTCATCAATGGCCACCAGCACGTACTGCCAGCTGCCCTTATCGGTGATTGTCACCGTCTGGGTGTCCACCACCACACCGGTACGGGGATGGGCGGACGAGAAGGGGGTGTCATCCCCGGCGGTCAGCCAATAGCAAACGGCCGTGTCCGCCGTATCCAAAGGCAGGCACACATAGAAGGAAATGTTGTATTTGCCATGCTTCTCCACAACAATGGGAGCGCCGGCGGCATCGGTCACCAGCATCTGCGGCGTACCGTCGATGCCGTTGCCGGTGGCAACCACCTTGGCGGCAAACGTGCCGGCATGGGCATCTTCGGTGGTAGCGGTAACCGCCGCCGCACCGGTACCCAAGGACAGCTTATCCCCCTCGTTGTAGATCTCGAAGCTCTGGGAATCCATGTCGTAATCCAGCACCGTTTCGGCGACGGACAGGTTATCGATATAGAAGCTGTGCTCCTCGTTGATATCCCCGGTCAAGCCAAGGCGCAGCAGGCCGGAATAAGGGCAGTTGGACACGGTCATGGTGATCTCCGTCCACTGGCCCTGGGTGGGTTGGGAACCGGAGGAAACCTCCGCCAGCACGTAGGCATCCTTGCTGTATGCGCTGGTAAAGGGCGCTTCATCCGGCGCCGCAGCCAACCAGTAGCTGAAGCCATACTCGTTGGAGCCGGTGGGGATAAACACCTGGAAGGTGAACTCGTAACTGCGCCCTTTGAAGACACGGATCTTATTACCACCGGCATCAAGCACCGTCAACTGAGGACGGCCATTACCGGACTTCACGGCGGAGGTTACCTTCGCCGTATGAGAGCCAGCAAAAGCAGGGATCTCATCCGATACCACGATGGTGCAGACGTTGCTGTTCAGATCCAGCACCGTGCCTTTCGCTTCGCTCTCAAAGCCCCACGGTCCGGCAACCGGTGCCGGCGGAGGCGTAGGCGTCGAAGCGGACTCTACCAGGATATCGTCCACGTACAGCACGTGGGCGGTGTTGGAGTTGATGGAAATACCCAGACGCAGGTTGCCGCTGTGGGCGGCGGTCACGTTATTGATCTTGACCTCGTACCAGGAGCCTTTGGTGGCACGGATGGCCGCCGCTGGCTCGTAGAACAGATCCGCATTCTTTTCGTCCGTGGTGGTGTACGCCACGGTGCTGTCGGTGGCGGTCAGCCAGTAGAAGAACCGGTTGTCCGGGGCAT
>SVPB01000028.1 GCA_015066065.1 Oscillospiraceae bacterium
TTGTAGTACACCACGTAACCGCCGGTGAAGGGAGAGTTGTAGGAGTTGACGAAGTAGTAGGTCTTGCCTACCTTGGTCGCCTCGCTGACACGGGGATCCCAGAAACCGTCGTTGACGTTAAAGTAGCTGGGCAGGGGCTGCACCAGCTCCAGCGCCTGAGGATAGGTGCTGTTGGAGGCAGCGATGTCGGGGGAGGAACCAGCCGCGATCTGCTGGGCCACCTTGGACACGTAGCCGCCGTCCGCGTTGGAGAGCAGCAGGATCTTGACCTTGATGCCGGTATCCTTCTCGAACTTGTCGACTACCTTCAGGTACTCGCCATCCACTTCGCCCCAGTCGGAGAAGATGATGGTCTTGCCCTTGAGCTTAACCGGGATGTTCTTGAAGATCTTCTCGTTGTCGGTCATCATCAGACCGCCGCCGACGTCCACGGCACCGTCCTTAATGACAGCGCTGATGGTACCGTCTTCGCCCTTGCTGGCAACCGCACCGCCACTGCCATTGTTGCTGGAGGTGGGGCCGTTACCGTTGTTGCTGACGGTAGAATTGGTGTCGATCTGGATGTTCATCTCGTCGCCAGCAACGAACTGGTCGTCATCGTCAGCGACGGGCTGGCTGGAGGTGGTCTCGGTGCTGCCGCAGCCAACGAACACGGTCGCCGCCATGCAGATCACCATCGCCAACGCCAGAAGCTTGAGGAATTTTGCGTTTTTCATAATGTTGTCTCCTTTCGGTATTGCTTTTTTGTGGCCATTGCCCATGTTGTCTTTATCTTAACACATATCTTGCCGGTTGTGATAGGTGATTTCGTCCAAAAAATAGTCAATTTGTATTATTTTGAGTGAAATTTACCAAAATCAGGAAGCTTTATTTACAAAAGCACTCTACATACCGGTCGATGCCCTCCCGGATGATACGCACGGCGTCTTCCCGGGCGCTGACCTCCTCCACGGCGGTGGTCTTGTTCTCCAGATTCTTATAAACCGAGAAGAAGTGGCGCATCTCGTCAAAGATGTGCCGGGGGAGCTGGTCAATGTCGGTGTATTGGTTATAGTTGGGGTCGTTAAAGGGGATGGCGATGATCTTGGCGTCATTGCGGCCGTTGTCAATCATGGAGATCACCCCGATGGGGTAAGCGCGCACCAAGGTCAGCGGCTCCAGCGGTTCGGCACACAGCAGCAGCACGTCCAGCGGATCCCCGTCATCGCCATAGGTGCGCGGAATAAAGCCGTAGTTGGCCGGGTAGTGGGTGGAGGTGTACAGAATCCGGTCCAGAATGATCAGCCCGGTCTCCTTGTCCAGCTCATACTTCTTCTTGCTGCCCTTGGATATCTCCACCACGCAGAGAAAATCCTCCGGAGCAATACGCTTGGGGCTGACATCGTGCCATACGTTGCTCATACCAATTACTCCTTTACATCATTAACAAGCGGTCATCAGACGGATATAAAACTCCACCGCCCGGTGGATGGTCTCTACCCGAATACGTTCATTATTGCCGTGAATGGTGGCACGCTCCTCTGCGGTAAGATCCATGGCGGAGAAGCGATAGACCTTGTCGGAGATCCGGCCATAGTGACGGGAATCCGAGCATTGTACCATCAAATAAGGGGACACCACACAGCCCTTCCAGGTGGCGGCCACGGCGGCGGCGACCCGGCGGTAACCGTCGCAGTCAATGCGGGAAATGCGGCTGGGGTCGGTGCCGTGCAGGGCACGGATCTCTACCGTGGCATCCCCCACCGTCCGGCGCAGGGTTTCCAGCGCGGAATCCACCGTATCCGCCGGGTTCAGGCGAATGTTGGAGACCAAGGATGCCTTGGGGGGAATGACGTTGGTGGCGGCGGAGCCGGTCATCTGGGTAAAGGCCACGGTGGTGCGCATGAGGGCGTTAAGCTCACCGCCACTCTTCTTGCAGATGGTATCCAGCACCGGCATGAACAGCCAGAGGTTGGCAAAAATCATCCGATACAGGAAGGTGGAACGCCGCCCCAGGGTGTCAAACATCGCCGCCACCGGCGGGGTCAGGTGCGCCTTGAAGGGGTGCTGTACCAACCGCACGCAGGCCCGTGCCAGGGTGTCCACCGGGGTACGGGGCTTGGGGGCGGAGGCATGACCGCCGCCGGAGCGAACGGTGTATTCCACGTCCATGAGCCCCTTCTCCGCAATGCCCACCATGCCGCAGGGAACGGTGACGCCGGGAAACACGTTTTCCACCACCGCACCGCCTTCGTCCAGCACCAAGGCCGGGTCGATGCCCTGCTCCTGCAGATAGTCCACGATGTGCACCGCACCGGCGCCGTTTATCTCCTCGCCGCCGGAAAAAGCAAAGTAGATGTCCTGCTGGGGGGTAAAGCCTTCCCCTATGAGATGCTCGGCGGCGCTGAGGATGCCGTTAAAGGTCACCTTGGTGTCCAGCGTACCGCGACCCCACAGCACCCCATCCTCCAGCACGGCGGCAAAGGGAGGCTTGTCCCAGCTCTCCTCGTTGACCGGCACCACATCGTAGTGCGCCATCAGCACCGCCGGGGCATCTGCCGATGCGCCGGCCCAGCGGAACAACAGCGCCCGGTCGGGCAGCTGGGTGAAGGTACAGGTGGCAAACACCCGGGGATATAGGGTGGGGAGCAGCTCGATGAGCCGCACAAACTCCTTGTCGTCCTCCAGCGAGGCGTCCCGATAGGATACCGTCTTGCACCGCACCAGCTCCTGCAGGGCGGTCACCGTGCGCTCCCGGTCAAAGGTCACCGGGGACGCCGCCACCGGCGCTTCCTTACGGGGGGTAAACAGCAGGGTGCGCAGGATAATGACCAGCAACAGCGCCGCTACTGCGGCAGGTATGACCAGCCACCACATATCACAGCCACCCCTTCTTGTACATAATGCGGCCCACAGCCACGGTGAACAGCACGCCCACCGGTACCATGATGCCCACCGTCCCGGCGTTGAGACCCGGAATGGCAATGAACAGCACCAGCATCAGCAGAATGGGGGCCACGGCGAGCTTGACGTTCTTGGACACGAACACCACCCCGAGGCCGCCGAACAGCGCCGGCAGGATCTGGGCAAAGGCCGGCTCAAGCACCGGGGATTCCAGCACAGGGGCCAGCGGAACGATAAGAATGACACCTATAATGAGGATAAGGGTGGTCACGATGCTGGACACCGCAATGGAAATGGTGGAGATGACCTCCCCCTCCTCGTCGGTGGCCTTGACCCCGGCCCGTTCCATGGCGTCCAGCGCACAGGGGAGCTTGAGGTTGGAAATATTACCGGTGATAAACGACAGATACGTGCCGCCGGCACCCAGCATGGGCACGTAGGTGAAAATCTCTACGATCCCCACCGCCCAGTACATGGGCATGGTGGCCAGCAGGCCCTTACCCATGGATGCCCAGTCGGGTACCGCCTGGAAGATGGCGCACAAAACCGCCGGAAATGCGATGATCATCAGCCCCAGGACGATGCCCCAGCGGCGGCCGTCCCGATGGACGGATTCCATATACGTCAGGTTCTTTTTCATATCCATCCGCCCCTTTCTCAGCCCAACCAGCCGGTCAGCGGCACCGCCGCAGCCATGCCGCCCACCAAGCTCAGCGGCAGGGCATAGTCGGTCAGCCAACGAACACGGCAACGGGTCGCCAGCAGGCCGCACACCACCATGATGAGGGCGCTGGTAAACATCACCAGCGGCGCAATCAGGCAGGCGGTGTTGCCCTCGACGATCAGGCTCACATCACAGAACACAAAGCCCAGGAAGGCGGAGATCATACCAAGGAACATGGCGTTATTGAAGATCTCGCCCCACTTCTTATCCCGCAGGCTCATGCGGGTCATGCCGGACTGGATGCTCTTGGTCATAAACGGCACCAGCACCAAGCCGGCGGCGATGGAGAGGGTCATGACCCACACCACCGACAGGAAAATGGACGGGTCCGTGATGGCCGCACCGGAATCCAGGTTGGCGGCTTCAATGACGTTCTGGGAGGCTACCACCTCGTAGCTCATGGAGCCGATGACCGACAGACGCAGCCACGGCAAGGCCACGCCCAGCGTCTTGGACAGCGCCACCACGCTTACCAGAATGGACACCGCCGGCGCCACGGTGAACACCGCCGATGACGAGATGGTCTTGCGCACCACCGAGGGGGCGATGCCCAGCTCCCTGGCCCGGCGCAAGGCTCGCACCAGAAAATACACCGACTGTCCCAGTACGGTGGCGATAATGATGCCCACCAGCACAAACAGCACCCAGCTGTTAACAGAAAAATCCACGTTATTGCCTCCTGTCTTTACAATACTTCCTTTATATACAGCATAGCACAGTTTTCGCGAGGTTGCAAGTCCTACTCCTGCAAAAGAGCCAACAGCTCCTCCGCCGACAGGGCCGCGATGTCCGGGCCGTTCTCCCCCACCACCGCATTGGCTAACTGCCACTTGTCCTCCTGCAGACGCAGGATCTTCTCCTCCACCGTGTCCCGTGTCACCAACCGCACCACCTGGACGGGATTCTTCTGTCCAATGCGGTGCGCCCGATCGGTGGCCTGGTTCTGCACCGATCGGTTCCACCACGGGTCGTAGTGAATGACCATGTCGGCACCCACCAGATTCAGGCCGGTGCCGCCGGCCTTGAGGGAGATGAGGAACACAGCGGTAGCGTCGGTGTTAAAGGCGTCCACCAGCGCCGCCCGTTGGGGCGCCGGGGTGGAGCCTTGCAGCAGGTAGTAGGAGATCCCCTCCTGCTCCAGCCGCTGACGGATCAGCTCCAGCATGGAGGTAAACTGGGAAAACAACAGCACCTTGTGTCCCCCGTCGGCGGCCTGCCGCAACAGCTCCAGGCAGGTCTCCAGCTTGGCGCTCTGCCCGGTGTACCCTTCACAGCACAGCCGGGGGTCACAGCAGATCTGCCGCAGACGGGTCAGGGCGGCCAGCACGTTCATGCGGCTTTCCCCCGTGAGAGCGCCCCGATGGCTTTCCAGCCGGCGGCGCAGGTCGCCCAGCGTCGCGGCGTACACCAGCCGCTGTGGCTCCTCCATGGTAGCCGGCAGCACCTGCTCGGTCTTGGGAGGCAGCTCGGTCAGCACCTGCCGCTTGAGCCGCCGCAGAATAAAGGGAGAGCAGAGCCGCCCCAGCCGTTCCAGCGCCCGGGTGTCTCCCTGCCGTACCGCCGGGAGCTCAAACCGATCCCGAAACCGGGGATAGGTAAACAGAAGCCCCGGCATAAGAAAATCGAAGATGCTCCATAATTCGCTCAGCCGGTTTTCCACCGGGGTGCCGGTGAGGGCAAACCGCTGTGCGGAATGCACCGCCTTGGCGGCCTTGGCGTTCTGGGTGTGGCTGTTCTTGATATACTGGGCTTCGTCCAGTATGTGATAATGAAAGGTCATGGCGGTATACAGCGCCACATCCCTCTTAAGCATATCGTAGGAGGTGATGAGCAGGTCGTATCCCTCCGCCTGCTCCAGCAAAGCGGCACGGGTGGCCGCATCCCCGGTGACACACAGGGTACGCAAAGAGGGGGCAAACCGGGCGATCTCCCGTTCCCATCCGGTGCATAGGGAGGTGGGACACACCACCAGCGAGGGATGGGTGCATCGTCCCTCCTCCTTGGCGGCCAGCAGCAAGGCGATGACCTGCACCGTCTTGCCCAAGCCCATATCGTCCGCCAGAATACCGCCAAAGCCCAGCTCCTCCATGGTGCGCAGCCAGCGATAGCCGCTTTTCTGATACGGGCGCAGAACGGGGCGCAGGCTGTCTGGCACCGGGTAGGCGTTTTCGGTGGCTGCCCGGCAACGCTCGGTCAACCCCCGGAACAAGGCGTCCCGGCGGATGTATACCCCTTCCCGTTGACGGAGTATCTGTTCCAGATACAGCGCCCGGTACTTGGGCAAAGAGATGCGCCCGGCACGCCATTCCGCTTCGGTCAGCGAAAGGCTGTCCGCCAGCTCGCATAGACCGGCCAGAGCCTCGTCATCCAGCCGGATGAAGCGCCCGTTCTGTAACCGGTGGTAGGGCTTGCGCTCCCGATACCCGGTGATGATGCCGGCTAGCTCCTCTCCCGTCAGGGAGGGGGCATCCACCTCCAGCTCCAGCAGGTCGCTGACAAGGCTCACCCCCACCGTTAACCGGGGTGCCGGCGCCACCGTCAGCCGATCAAAGCTGTCCGAGGCGTACACGGTGGCCACCGTACGCAGGGCGGCCACTCCCCGGCTGACAAAGTCATACAGCCGATCGTCGTCACCCCGGAGCACCAGCAGGCCGGTGGCCGGCTGCAGGGCGGTAAACTCACGCTGGATGACCGCTTGCGCCCGGTGCTCCCCCACCGGGTCACGCCAAGGGGCTTCGGGGGCCGGGGGGTCGGCGTACGGCTCTACCGTATCCTCCCCGTAGACGTACAGCACCCGGGCGGTCACCGCATCGGGAGAGGGGCTATCCAGATAGATCTGCACCTGCAGCGGTCGGGGACGGTAGCTGTCCAGCGCATCGGTATCCCCCAGCAGGGTCACGTGGGGAGCCACCGTACGCAGGACACAGGAGCAAAAGGAGGACAGCGACGACGGCGCTACCGTCAGCCCCTGCGGGGCGCCCGGTACGGTGCGCAGCCATTCCGTCATCCGGCGTGCATAAGCGGCGCCGGTGCGCCAAAGGGTATCCTCCCACAAGACGTACAGCCCGTGGATGCCGGCCACGAAAGGGGTCTCCTCCGCACAAAAACGGATGCCGGTCCCCTGCCGCTGTACCGTGACCGGCAGGGTGGGGTCCCCTGCCTGCAGGCGAACGGGACGCTCCTGCGCTCCGCGCAGCAGCACCGTCCGCCCTTCGTACAGAGCAAAAAATCGATCGATGCCGGCACGGGTCAGCGCCAGCTCGCCGGCGGCCACCCCGGTGCCGGACACCGGGGCACGGCCGCACAGCTCGCCCATGAGGAAGGTGAGCAGCGGTCGGCTCTCCTCGGCGAAGCTGTCCGGGTGATGCCGCAGGGTCAGGTGCTTACCGTAGGTCACCGTTTCCCCGGTGTTCATGGATTCCCCGAAGCGAGTCAGGTTCTTGATCACATATCCCCGGGTGTGTCCCACCGTGAAGGTGAGCACCGGCCGGCCGGTAGCCAGCGACAGCGTCGGGGTGAGGGTCACCGGCTCCCCGGCAGGCGCCGGTAGCGTGTCGGCGGCGGACATATAGCGGTCAATGAGCCGCTGGGCCGCCGGGTCGGTGGCCGGAACGGTCTGCGCCCGGGTCAACAGCTCCCCGGCGGTGGGCAGGTCGGCGATCATATCCCGGTAATACTTGTGCACCAGCACCGCCACCACGTGCTTGCAGGCGCCCTCCCCCGGATGAAAATGCGGACAGCTGCACTCCAGATATTCCGGCTCGCCGGCGGCGTCAAACCCCACCTCCACGTGGTAGGGGGCGCCGCCTTCGGTAGCGGTGGCGGTCAGATAGGCCGGGTAAAAGGGGGTGACACGCTCCTCCAGCCCGGTGACCCAGCCGGCGTTATAGCCCCCCACCCCTCGCAGGTACACCTGCCGATTGGGTGCCAGGGCGCTGATCTTATTAAGTGGTAAAAAAGGCATGGAAACACCCTCCTTTGGGACGGACTATTATACCACAAAAACCGGTACGATGCAAGAATAAATTGCGTTGGGGCTTGCTATAGGGCTGGCGCTATGGTATAATAAGTGGAATAATGACGAAAAAAGGAGGAATCGCCGTGGGCAGCTATCAGATGGCCCTGGAACAGCTGCGGCAACGGGGCTACAACGGGTTCACCGCCTTGCAGGAGGCGGCCTTTACCCACCCGGATGCCTTTGACGAGAGCAAGAACCTGTTTGTCATCGGGGAGACCTCCTCCGGCAAGACCATGATCCCTCTGCTGTTGTACAGCGTGGCGGTACGGGAGGCCCGGGAGCAGGGGCGTCCACGCCCCAAGCTCTTGTTTGTGGTGCCCTACCGGGCGCTGTCCTCCCAGAAGATGGAGGAGCTGCAGGAGTTTCTGCGAGAAGACGGAGAGGACATGACCATCGTGCAGTCCACGGCGGAATTCCGGCAGGATGACGGCCTCATCCAGCGCGGCGAGGTGGACTGCGCCATCATCATCACCGAAAAAGCCTTCAAATACGAGTCCCGTAACCCCGGCTTCCTGGCGCGTTACGACTTTGTGGTGCTGGACGAGGTGGGACTGGTGCAGAACGCCGAGCGTGGCGTGCGGCTGGACTTCGTGTTTGCCTGGTCCATGGCGCTGCAGCGCCAGACCGGGCGACCCCGGCTCATTGCGCTGGGCACCCCCTTCTTTGATTGGAGCGCCTACATCGACAGCTATCACTTCTCGGTCATCCGGGCAGGCGAACGGCCGGTGGCCCTGCAGGAGATCGCCATCGACTTTGCCAAGAACGGTATCTTCAACGTGATCGGTCCTTGCGATTTTCTGCACAAGTACCGGGGCTTTTCCGAACGGTGGTTCCACAACCTGCCGGCGGATAGCGAATTCACCACCACCTGCCCTTGTCTCCCGGAGGAGGAACGCTGTCGGATACAGACCCCCTGCCGGCTGGACCCCTCTCTGCCCTGCCCCCATACCGGAGAGCCGTGCACCGAGCCGATCATGCTCACCGAGCTAACCACCACCCAGCATATCCTCACCTCCATCTGCCGGCATCACCTGAGCCAGGGACAGCAGATCCTTCTGTTTGTCAACGACCGTAACAAGGTCATGACCCTGACCGCCATGCTCTACCGGGAGCTGCCGGAGTTTTTCTCCACCCCCTTGTCCGACGAGGCGTGCAAGCGCACCCTGCTGGAAGCTTGCCAGCTGGAAGAGGAGGACGTGTTCGGTATCCTGGAAGGGGTGGTGGACGAGCAGGCCATGGCCACCTACTACCGGGCGTTTGCCAGCGGTATCGGGTTCCACAGTGCCGCCCTGCCCCACGAGCTGCGTGCCTACGTGGAAAAAATGTTCCTCCAGCGCCGGGAGATGAAGATGGTGTGCAGTACCGAGACCCTGGCTTTCGGCATCAACAGCGCCGTGGACGTGGTCATTATTGCGGATATGTGCAAGCAGGAAAACGCCACCATCCGCCCCTTGGTGCTCAATGAGTACCAGAACTATGCCGGCCGGGCCGGGCGTCTGCGCCGGGACGTGGACGTGTCCCGGCAGACCGGGTACGTGTACACCCTGGTCCAGCACCAGCGCCTGCCCTACTGGGAGCAGATGCGCGAGTCCTTCGAGACACCGGAGAAGCTGTATAGCCTGTTCCATGGAGAGCGACAGGACTTTATGCCCTTCTTCCTGCTCAACCTCATGCCGGCCGCCACGGACGGTGCCACGGCACAGGAGCTGTTGGAGACGGTGCGTATCCTCCCCCACGACGGCACCCTGTCGGATGAACGGCTGGGCGAGCAGATCGCTGAAGCGGTCGCCTATCTGGAGCGCAAGGGGCTGCTGGCCCGGGTACGCCGGGCGGCCATGGGTCGGGGCGACGTGGCCGGAAGCCAGCGGTATTGCCTGACCGATCTGGGACGCAATCTGCGCGGCCTGATCATCGGCGGCCGGGACTTTGACGTGGTTACCGGTGCGCTTAACCAATGCGTTAGTTCCCTCACCCAGCCGCCCGACCGGGTGAAGTTCCTCTATCATATGGTAACCACCAAGCACGCCGTCAACGGTCTCAACGGTGCTTTTGAAAATTCCGCTACCCGTTGGGGGCGCAACGAGCTTATCCAGTACATCCTGCGGTTTTACCGCCACACCCCGTTTAACGCCAGCTGGGTGACCGGCATCAAGGATCTGCGGTTGCTGTCGGTGCTGGCGGCCATGCTGGCCTGGTGCAACGGCGAATCGCCCAAGGTGCTGTTCCGGCAGTTCGGTATCCACTACGCCCTGCTCAACCGCATGGCCGAGCAGGTGGCCTACCTCATCGAGGTGGCGCAGGCGCTGCTGCCCCGGCACATGGAAAGAATCTGGCAGGCGCATCCCCAGCAGATGACGGCGGACACCTTCCTGCAGCAAAAGACGGCGTACGAGGAGATCTTCCACGACTGGTTCGTGTCCGCCTTCTACGGCATCAACGTCACCATCATCCGCAAGCTGCAGGACTTCCTGCTGTCCCAGCAGGATCCCGATGCCGCCGCCTTAGCGGAATCCCTGAGCCTGCATCACATCAATCCCCAGTCTGCCCGTCAGATGAAGCGGATGGTGATACGTCACCTGTTCTTCACCGCGCCGCCGGTGCCCCAGATGGACAACGTGGAGGCACGCAACAACTTCTGGGATCAGTACAACCGCTATATCACCGACGTGAAGGAGTGCTTCGGCATCACCGAGCCGGGCGGCCGGTATATCCCTGCATTTTTTCAGCAGGAGTTTCCCAAGAAGTTTAACAACCAAGGCAAAAAAGGGAGGGATAACCCATGAGAGAGACCCTGGAGAGCATCCGCCAACAGCGTGGCTGGCACACCGAACGGATGACCCGTATTCTGGATAACCTATGCGGTCGGTTGTTCCGGCGTCTGCCCCAAGGAGCGACCCTGAGCCTAACGGATTTTCAGAAAACCGCCATACAGCATCCCCGGTTCTGGAGAGACTGGAGCGAGGACGCTCCGGTGGAAAACCTGATGGTGCAGGGAGCTACCTCCGCCGGTAAGACCCTGGTCAGCGAGCTGGCTACCCTGGACACGGCGTATCATAACAAGAAAACGGTGGTACTGGTGCCCCTCAAGGCCATGGTGCATGAGCGCACCCGGCAGTTCCGGGAGGACATGGGGTACGGTCTGCCCGGGTACGAGCTTAACGTGTTCGGTTCCAGCAGTGATTATATGGAAAACGACGAGCAGATCATCGCCGGTGACTACGATGTGGCGGTGATCGTGTACGAGAAGTTTTTTGCCATGCTCAGCCAGGGCAACGCCCGGGTCATGGACAACTGCGGTCTGCTCATCGTGGACGAGCTGTCCATGCTCAGCCTGGAACAGCGTGGACCCAAGCTGGAGATGGCGCTGGAGATCGTGCGCAGTCGGTTCCCCCAGACACGTATCTTCTGTCTGGCCACCTGTGACTGCAGTACCGAGAAGATCTGCCGCTGGCTGAACATTGACGAGCCCATCATCTCCACCGCCCGGCCGGTGGCGCTAGAGGAGCATATCCTGCGGCTCAACGGAACCGGTCGATACCGGCTCATCCCTGCCAACCACAACAGCCTGCAGGGAGATATCCCCGACGAGTTTCCGGAGGAGATCCAGATCGCCGGCTACCAGCCGGATGCCCGTCCGGACGAAAAGGTCAAAAAGCTACTGCTGGCCACCCTTACACAGCTCTACCGGGAGCTGCCCGATGCCCGGGTGCTGGTGTTTGCCGGCACCCAGAACAAGGCGGCCTATCTGGCCGACTTTCTCATGGAAAACCAAGCGGTCTGGGCCCCGTCGATACAGCCCCCCGATCAGGAGCTGACGGATGCCCTGCAGGGCTGTGACCGGGACGAGGGACAGGAGCATCTGCTGGATGCCCTGCTGCCTGCCGGCATCGCCTACCACCATGCCGGGCTGTCGGCATCCCTGCGTGAGATCATTGAGGAGCAGTTCCAGCGTCCCCAGTCGGGGTTGCGTGTTATCGTGGCGACCGAGACCCTGACGGTGGGCGTCAACATGCCCTTTGACGCCATGATCATGACCGGTGCCCGGGTCCCTCGCGGCATGGGCGAGCTGACCCCCTTATCCCCTCAGGAATACCGCAACTACATCGGCCGTGCCGGCCGCCTGGGACAGAGCAACCGCATGGGTAAGACCTACCTCTTTGTGGAGGACGGGGATAACTTTGAACGGTATTGGGACAGCTATTTCCGTCGGGAGGAGATCGAGACCGCCCTGTCCAAGGCCAACGAGGAAGCGCTGGCCCCCTACTACCTGAGCCTTATCAACAACAAGGTGGGCACAGCGGAGCAGAACGGCCGGGTCATCGGCACAGCGTATACCCTCCGGCAGCTGGAGGTGCTGTTTGAGCGCAGTCTGGCCAAGGCCTGCGGTGCCAAGAGCTTCAGCGCCCGGGAGCTGCAGGATAAGCTGTACTGGGCGTACCTGTCGGATAAAGCCCAGGGCGGCACGGCCATGGGCCGGGGTGAGGTGGCCGAGGACCGGTACGCCATTGCCCCCTTTGGCGCCCACATGGCGCCCTACGCCTTCTCGGTGGACACCTGCATCCGCATCTTCTACTTCTTCTATGAGGGGTATAAGAACGGCGGTCTCAAGCTGGATCTGACCCGGGAGGAGATCACCTCCGACCGGTATCTGCTGGATATCCTATACCACGTCTGCTGTCACCGGGAGATCGTCCTGTCCTCCAACGTAACCTATCCCCAAGGGGATCGCAACCCCTCCCGCACCTTCCAGGCCCGTGCCCGGGTGCTGGAACAGCTCCGGGAGCTGGTGGAGATGACCGACGAGGAGGGTAAACCCCGGTATGCCCTATGGTGCGAGGGGCAGGAGAAGGCGGTGCAGGAGAATAACGATCTGTGGCTGCTGCTCAACAGCTCCAACATCCCGGATGAGGGAGACAAGCTGCAGGCGGCCTTGCGTGCCATCGTGCTGTTCTACTGGACACAAGGGTATCCCGTCGAGCGCATCAAGCGCAAGACCGGGTTCCATCAGTTTACCAAGCTCATCGCCGGCGATATCGAACGGCTGGCCGAGATGGCCGCTTTCCACCTGGACGCCATCTACAAGTGTCTGTCCACCGCCGGTGACCCGGTCAGCGGACAGAAGGTGTTCCATAACGATGGGGCTGTACGGGCCTTCTACGAGATGCAGACCCGGGTCAAATACGGTATGCCCCGGGAGCTGGCAAAGCTGGCTAACAAGCATATCCACGGCCTTGACCGTAAGCGGCTGTTGCTGCTGCAGCAGCAGGCGAGCGAGGCCAACCTCAGCCTGCTACAGTACCTGTGCATCACCCCTCCCGGCCGTATTCCGCCGGAGGTGCTCACCACCGCCCAGCACACCCAGCTGTTGTTTGCGGTGGAACGGCAGGGCAACGCCCAGCGCATCGAGGCGGTCATGAAGATCGTGCAGGATGAGGCCGGCGTCAGTCTGGACGAGGAGGAGAGAAACAGTCTCTACGAGATCGCCAACTGGGGAGACCCGGAGCAGAGCGAACGGTCGCCCCGGGATATCTACCTGCATCTCAAAAAGGTGCTCAGCAACAAAGCCTTTGGCCGGGTGAACCTCTACACCGAAGGGGATTACAGCCACATGGTGTGGGTTGCGCAGGACGGCGACCGCCAGTACCGCCTGCATATCGGGGTGCTGGGCGAGGACACCGACGACGAGAGTCTGAAGGAGTTCTTCCACGAGGACGCCTACGCCAACCTGCTGGTGGTGCCCCATAAGTTCACCTCCGAACAGATGAACCGGGTGATGACCGCCCACGGGGTACCGGCGCTGGTCAACAATATGTACCTGACCTACGTGCTGGCCAAGACCCTCCTGATGCCGGTGGATGACGGGGTAGCGCTCACCGCCATGCTGGGCGACCTGCGTGGCTCCTTTACCATGGCGGATTACCGCTACTTCCCCCTGATGAACTTCCTGCGGTGGAAGGAGCGCCCGGAGAGCACGCCGGCCTTCCGCATCCTCTTTGGCAGTGGCGGAGAACACCGGGGAGAGGGCTTTAACCCGGCTTCTATGGCCCGGGCACTCACCGCCAACGGGAATCTGGGTACCTGCGAGATCCTGCCCTGGGGTGACGCCCTCGTTAACGACGAGTACAACGTGGCCGCCTGCCCCACCGTGCTGACCGTCACCCGACGGGACGTGGTGCGCAGCGAGAGCCTGACCCGGTTTGTGTACCGGATGCGCAACCAGCAGTTCCGGCATTGCCTGCTCATCATGGAAAGCCCGGAGGACGAGGCCGCCTGGAACAGCCCGGAACGGCTGGAGGAGTACGGTAACAAGGAGTGGAGTCCGCAGTTTGCCTCCATCCGCAAGATGGTGGTGGGGGACGAGCGCACCGCCCAGGAGCGCATCCGGGAGTATGTGGAAAGCTGGAGCCCCAGCCGGTATCTGGTGGGGATCTCCTACGCCCACTACACCTCCGTCCCGGGCCTGCGTGACAGCGCCTGCCAGAATGATTGCGACCGCCTCCGTCGGCTGGCGGATGCCTTGGCGCAGGAGTTCGGCGAGGACCGCATCTTCTTTGACCAGTTTTATCCTGCCCGGGAGGTGTTCTGGGAGAACCGCAACGCCGAGCGCTCCCTGGCCGCCTACGAGGAGTGCCTGGCCAACGTGGTGCTGTGGAACTTCTGGACCAAGGAGAACGCCAACTGCCGCCGGGAATGCGAGGTCATCCTGCGCCGCAGTCAGGCGGATGAGGCGTATTGCCTGTTCTTGAAGCCCGGGGATCCCCGGGATCCCGAGCTGCCGTCGGATGCTTACTATTCCGAGCGACTCACCGATGACAACATCCCCCGTATCGTGGAACGCCTGCGCCAAGAGGTGCAGAAACGAATCAATCGCAGATAATCGATGCTCCACAAAAGCAAGCGGCTCACCCTCATGGGTGAGCCGCTTGCTTTATGGGAAGACGCTAAGAAATATTATCTCACGCAACTCAGAGAAGATTCTTCATCTGCAACGGGAAAGGGCTCAAGCATTTACAAGATGCTTGAGCCCCTGCGCTGTGAGTGTTCATAATAATTTATGTGTTTACCTTATCGCTATCTATATGATGAGACCTTCCAAGTAGAGTTCACCCTCCAGCTCGGATTGCTTGTGCTCTTCCAACGATATCCTAACGGCTGTTGGGTGAAAATAGCGGTTGCATTCGAATTATACTTAACGGTGATTCTGTACGTGCAATTAGGATCTAACGTTATTTTCTTCGTTTTGCCGCCGCCCCAGTAAACAGAGTTCGTTTTGTTTTTAGTGATGTTATACACCGTTATGTTATAGCAACCATAATAGCCGGTCTTGGCTTTAGTTTTGTTGCCAATCAGTGCTTTATAATTAAGCGTCTGCTTTTCTTGCTTAAGCGTGACAGAGCTCGCTCCCGGATACCAATAGTTAGCCTTAGTTGTAACCGTTATCGAAGCTGATTTTGCGCCGCCATATGTCGCTGCGGATGCAGAGAATCCAAAACTGGAAAACGCCGACAGCAACATAATAAGGCAGAAAAATGCCGAGACTATACGCTTGGTTTTTGTCATTGTAATCACCTTTTCCTTTTCCTGTTGAAAACAAAACTATGAACACTCGACACACGCATAGCGCACACATTTATTCTCAAAAATAAAAAAGTGCGCCAACCGAAGTCAACGCACCGAAAAACGCAAACTCCGATTGTCGCCAAACAAATTTAAATAGGATTAGAGCATTGCTGCCATAACCATTTAAAGGAATTTGCATTTTTACCAAATTCTAAAAATGATTATGGCAGAACAAGGGCACATTATTCCCCTAGCCTAAAGAAAAAATGCCCCTAATCCTATTTATTAAATTTGTTTGGCAAAAGTATTATAACACATTTGTCAAGAAATATCAACCTTAATTTCGTTTTTTCGTCTTCGTGATCCTCACGCCGTTGTTCCTTCGCTCCTGATTTTGTGGTTTTGTGTTGACTTTCGTGGGGATATGTGGTATTCTACCCACAAAGTGAGGTGGTTCCCATGTTAACGGAGGAACGGCAGGCAGCTATTTTGGCCCTGCTGGAAAAGCAAAATGCGGTGTCGGTGACCGCTTTGGCCGGGCAGTTTGGCTGCTCGGACGAGACGGTGCGCCGGGATCTGCTGGCGTTGGAGCGACAGCAGCGGCTCATCCGGGTACATGGCGGTGCCATGAGCGTGACACGCACCGCCCAGTTTCGTCCCTTTGAGGAGCGACATGCCGCCATGCAGGAGGAAAAGCACGCCCTATGCGCCTATGCCGCCGGATTTGTGCAGGAGGGGGATACCATTGCGCTGGATCCGGGCAGTACCTCCACCGTGTTCTGTCAGGAGCTTACCCAGCGGTTTCACCATCTGACCGTGGTGATCAACTCCCCCGGTCTCATGAAGATACTCGCCGCCAACCCGGGGTTCCGGGTGATCCTGTGCGGCGGTGAATACGACCGGGAGGAGGACGCCTTCACCGGGGTGCTGACCCAGCAGGCGCTGGCACAGCTGCACGTGTCCAAGGCGTTTATCACCGCCGACGGGCTGTCCCTACAGCAGGGGGTCACCGCCTTCCGGCAGGAGGGGCTCCCGGTACAGCAGGCACTCATCAGCATGGCCGACAAGGTGTTCCTGCTGGCGGACAGCAGTAAGTTTACCGTATTTGGCACCTACCGCATCACCCCCTTGACCGGGGATATGACGGTCATCACCGACCGCCGACTGCCCCGGGAAACCTACGAGGCGTTTCTGGCCGCTGAAAAGGATATCTTAATGGTCGGGGGCGATGCCCCGTGCTGACCGAGCGCCGGCAGATCCGGCTTATGGGATTCCTGGCCCTGCTGATGTACTTTGGCAGTTACGTCACCCGTATCAACTACGCCGCCATCATGGTAGAGGTGGTTGCGTCGGAGGGTATGCTCAAGACCGCCGCCTCCCTGGTGGTCACCGCCACCACCCTCAGCTACGGTGGAGGACAGCTCCTCAGCGGCTGGCTGGGGGACAAGCTCAACCCCCGTCTGCTTATCTTCTGGGGGCTGGTGGTCACGGTGGGGTGCAACGTCACCCTGCCGCTGGTCGCTCCTAACCCTATCCTTATGACCGCCCTTTGGGGCATCAACGGACTGGCGCAGGCCTTTCTGTGGCCGCCGCTGGTGCGGCTCCTCAACGCCGCCTTGAGCGAGCAGGAATACAGCCGGTTGGCCCCCAAGATCTCCCTGAGCGCCAGCGCCGCCACCACGGCGGTGTACCTGGTGGCGCCCCTGCTCATTGAGCTGTCCGGTTGGCGGTCGGTGATGTGGGCTTGCGGCGGCTTTGCCGCCGTGGTAGCGGTGGTGTGGCTGACGGCCACCGGGCGGCTGCTGCGTCATCTCTCCTGGAAGGAAGCCGCCGCCCCGGCAGAAGCCCCCCGGCCTCTGCCCTCCCACCGCCGGCGGCATCAGGTGGCCATCTCCGCCGCTATGGCGGTACTGCCTCTGCTGATGCTTGCCGCTGCCCTGCAGGGGGTACACCGGGACGGGGTGACCACCTGGATCCCCACCCTGCTCACCGAGACCCTGCATATCCCTGCCAGCCGTTCCATCCTGATGGTGGCGTTGCTGCAGGCCTTCCCCATCGTCAGCAGTCTCCTCACCTATCCCCTGCTGCGGCTGTTCCGGGAGAACATCTACCGCTGTATGGCCGCCTGCAACGGGTTTATCCTGCTGATGGTAACCACCCTGGCGGTGATCAACCCGGACAACGGTCTGGTGTCCATCCTGCTGCTGGCACCCATGAATATGGCGGTGCACACCGTCAACACCCTGCAGACGGTGTTCGCCCCCCGGGTCTTCCGGGGATCCCCCCACCTCTCCCTCATCGCCGGGGGCATCAACTTCTGCGTCTACGTAGGCAGTGCCGTATCCGCCTGGCTGCTCCCCTATCTGGCCGACGGCTCCGGATGGACGGCGGTGCTGTGGTGTTGGGCGGCGCTGGCGACGGTCCAGGGGCTTGTGGCGCTCCTGTGTGCCCACCGCACCAAAGGCTGACTCGCTCCTAACGGACACCACTTTCTGTGGTGTCCGTTATTTTTTTAAAAAATGAAATGAAAAACGAGAAACAGAGCAAAATGGCGTAAAAACGAGAGATTTTGAGAGATTGAGGGATGTAAATTAAAAAATCCGGAATTTGACCCTTGACAACCGAAAACGGCTGTGGTATGATACGCAAGGTTTCGGGAAAACCGGCTCTCTGCCGCCTTTCGGCAGGTTTAACCCAAGGGCCGCCCGTCCGCGACACAGTAAGGTGTCTATTTATAAATAGGAGGAACTCACTATGACTTTTATGGCTAAAGCCGGTCAGGTCGAGCGTAAGTGGTACGTCATCGACGCCGCCGGCAAACCCCTCGGTCGTGTGGCTGCTCAGGCGGCTGTCCTGCTGCGCGGCAAGCACAAGACCACCTTCACCCCCCACGTGGACTGCGGTGACAACGTCATCATCATCAACTGCGCCGAGGCTATTCTGACCGGCAAGAAGCTGGAGCAGAAGAAGTGGCAGCGCCACACCGGCTGGATCGGTAACCTCAAGACCACCAAGTACGCCACCCTCATGGCCCAGCGCCCTGAGAAGGCCATGGAGCTGGCCGTGACCGGCATGGTGCCTCACAACACCATCGGCCGTGCCGCTTGCACCCGCCTGCATTGCTTTGCCGGCGCCGAGCATCCCCATGCGTCCCAGAAACCCGAAGCTTACGAGCTGTAATTGACGAAGGAGGCTACTGAACATGGATTACAATACCAGACCCTTTTTCTATGGCACCGGCCGCCGGAAGTCTTCTGTGGCTCGTGTGCGCCTGTACCAGGGCACCGGCAAGGTGACCATCAACGGCCGTGATATCGACGATTATTTCGGCCTGGAGACCCTCAAGCTCATCGTCCGTCAGCCCCTGGCTCTGACCGAGCTGACCGAGAAGTTTGATATCGAGTGCCGGGTTGCCGGCGGCGGCGTGACCGGTCAGGCCGGCGCCATCCGTCACGGCGTGGCCCGTGCTCTGCTGCAGTACGACAGCGAGAACCTGCGTGCGACCCTCAAGAAGGCCGGTTTCCTGACCCGCGATCCTCGTATGAAGGAGCGCAAGAAGTACGGTCTGAAGGCGGCTCGCCGCGCTCCCCAGTTCTCCAAGCGCTGATCCCCTCAGCCCTTGCGAGAGACCATTGGTATGTGCAAACCCCCACGTCCTCATGGGACGTGGGGGTTTTTCTCTTTGTCAGAACCAATAGTCCCGGAGCCAATAGCTCAACAAACCGCCTATCAGGCCGATGAGCAGGACGGGGACAAGAAACAACAGCCCTTTCACAAACCAGCGCCGGGCTTTGTGGGGGATCCGGTCGATGCGCTGGCGCAGAGCCTGGTATCGCTTGCGGAAAATCAGGGCCAGGATCAACTCAAGAATATCGTCCGTCCCACTCTCCTCCTTTCGTGAAAAAGGCGAAGCCAGCGGCTCCGCCTTTTTTTGTTACAGCTCCGGGTCGGGTTTGACCTCGGCAGGAGGCGTCTCCAGCAGGGAGGGGTCCTCCAGATATTTCTTCATACTGCGGAAGGCCATGGCAAAATAACTGCCGGAGCAGATGCGCTCGTCCATGACCACGCCCAAGGGCATACAGGTCTCGTGGACGATCTCGCCGCCACGGCGACGGGGCACCTCCCGGGAGTTGCCGGCGGCCATCACCACGCTGGTGGTACCAAAATCGTAGGCGTGGTGGTGAATGTGGTTGGTGCGGATGCTCTTAAGGTTGGTGAACACCAGAGAGCAATGGAAGGGGCTGGCATCAATGATGGACTTGGGCAGCAGGTTGTGCCGGTCGCCAAACTTGAGCAGGTTGACGGCAAACCGCAGCAGACCGGGGATGGCCACCAGCTTGGCGATCAGGTCGTCGGTGGAGTTGCTCTTCTCCTGATTGCGGTTGTCGCTGACGTACTTCTGCACCCGTTCCTCCACGTCAAAGATGGTGTCGGTGGGCTGAAAATACAGCTTGGACATGGTGCCGCCGTTGGCGGTGTCCTCGTGGCCGCCCCGGAGCACCACCATCCCCACGGCGATCTCGTTGCGCGCATAGGCACGCTTGTTGACGATGAACCGGTTGAGGGCCGGGAACTCACAGATGGTGCGCACGTAGGCCGCCATAATGACCGCCATGTGGCTGACGGGGGTGCCTTCCCGTTTCTTCTGTCGCAGGTAACGGTCAATGGGGGCGGTGGGAATATCCAAGGTGATATTGTTCATGGAATCACTACGCTTGGCCATCACATGCGCGGCGATGCGATACATAGGGTCGGTATGACGCAACAGCTTGCCATCGGCTCTGCCCATAAGTACACTCTCCTTGCCTTCATTTGTCTCGTCATTATACCACAAAAATCGCCGTTTGTAAACCTTATGGATGCAAAAAAGCCGTCGGATGCACCGACGGCTTTTGTCGCCCTATTTATTTGTCCTTCTTTTCGGGGATCTTGCCCAGCAGGGTCATGACTGCAATGATGACCACGGTCACCACGAAGATACCCAGCATACCGTAGCCCATAATGGGCAGGGTCTTGAGAAATGCGTCCACACTAATACCTAACAACGACATACTGCGCCCTCCTTACATGCCGGCCACAAGGCCCATAATGAGACCGCCGGCGATAACCGAGGCGATCTGTCCGGATACGTTGACGCCGATGGAATGCATCAGCAGGAAGTTCTGGTTGTCCTCCGCCAGACCCATCTTGTGCACCACACGGGCAGACATGGGGAAGGCAGAGATACCGGCGGCGCCGATCATGGGGTTGATCTTCTTCTTGGCGAAGAGGTTGATGAGCTTAGCAAACATCACGCCGCCCACCGTATCGAAGACAAAGGCCACCAGACCCAGACCCATAATAAGCAGGGTGTTCCAATCCAGGAACTCGGCCGCCTGCATCCGGGTAGCAATGGTGAAGCCCAGGAAGATGGTGACCAGGTTGGCCAGCACCTTCTGCGCCGTCTCGGACAGGGAGTTGAGCACGCCGCATTCCCGAATGAGGTTACCGAACATCAGGAAGCCCACCAGCGACACCGACGCAGGGGCCACCAGACCGGCCAGCATGGTGATGACGATGGGGAACAGGATGCGGGACAGACGGGAGACGTTCTTCTGCTCATAGGGCATACGGATGAGTCGTTCCTTACGGGTGGTGATCAGGCGGATGACCGGGGGCTGGATGATGGGCACCAGCGCCATGTAGGAGTACGCCGCCACCATGATAGCGCCCACGTAGTTGGAGCCAAGAGCCTGCGCCACCACGATGGAGGTGGGGCCGTCAGCGGCACCGATGATACCGATGGAGGCGGCGTCCTTGAGGTCAAAGCCAAACAGCGCCGCCAAGCTGAGGGTCATGAAAATGCCGAACTGCGCCGCCGCACCGAAAAGCAGTAGCTTGGGGTTGGTCAGCAGGGGGCCAAAGTCGATCATGGCACCGATACCGAT
>SVPB01000088.1 GCA_015066065.1 Oscillospiraceae bacterium
TGGACTGCTCGCCCAGCACCCAGCGGATAGCATCGCTGATATTGGATTTACCACTGCCGTTAGGGCCAACAACGGCCGTTATACCATCGCTGAAATGTAAAACGGTTTTATCCGGAAAGGACTTAAATCCGTGTAATTCCAAGGCTTTTAATAGCACACTAACTTCCTCCTTTTTTCGCCGGCACCGCCGGCAGGGAGTGGGATCATTCGTATCCCATCAGGCGAAGCGCTTCATGAGCCGCTTGTTGCTCCGCCTCTTTCTTGCTGTGACCGGTTCCCTTGCCGATGACGTTGGAATTCAGGTGGACCTCCACCTTGAATTTCTTGTAATGATCCGGTCCGGACTCACCCACCAGGACATACTCCAACCGTTCTCCCGGGTTCTGTTGAATGATCTCCTGCAGGGTGGTCTTATAATCTTTAAACTGCCGGCGGCGTTGGCTTTCTGCCTCCGGAATGATAAAGCGCAGAACAAATTTTTCCGCCGGTTCCATGCCGCCATCCAGATAAATGGCCGCCAGCACCGCCTCGTACATATCCGCCAGAATGGACGGCCGAGAGGCGCCGCCGGTATGGGCTTCTCCCCGGCCCAGCCGCATATAACGGCCGATATCCAGCGACTTGGAATAGGAGCACAGCGCCTTTTCGCATACCACGGCGGCACGCAGCTTGGTCAGCTCCCCTTCCGGGCCGCGGTCCTTTTCGTACAGATACCGGGCCGTGATAAAGCCCAGCACCGAGTCACCCAAAAATTCCAGCCGTTCGTAGCATTCTCGTTTTCCCTTGCCTTCGTTGGCATAGGAGGAATGGGTCAGCGCCTTTTCCAACAGACGCACATCCTTGAAGCGATACCCGATAGCCTCCATCAAGGGGGTCAGATCTTCTGTCACGTTGCGGTGTCTCCCCTTTCGTTGAGAATATCCTCCACGTACCCAACCACGTCCTCCACCGTCTCAAACTCCCGTACGGTGGCCGCATCCATATCCAGTCCGTAGGTCTCCCCCAGCACCATGGCCATATCCAGACGCTCGTGGGGAGCAATGTTCAGATCGTCCAGCGTGGCAGACATCTCCACGCTGTCCGGATCACAGCCGTACTTGTCGCAAAACAACACGGTCAATAGGTCAAGCACTCTCATTCGGCTTCTCCTTGGTCAGTCGGGCGAGCACCGGCGGCAATCTCGTCGATGGCACCACTGGCCGCAAACTCGGCCGCAACACGGATGGCGTTGGTGAAGGCTTTGGCCTTGGAATTGCCGTGGGCCTTGATAACCGGCTTGTTAACACCCAACAGCACCGCACCGCCGTATTCGGAGGTGGATAGCTTCTTCTTGAGCATCCGCAGGCCGGGCATTACCAGTGCGGCACCCAGCTTGGTCAGCAGGGTGGAACGCAACGCTGTTTTGAGATTTTTGAGCAGCATATCCACGGTGCCTTCCATGGTCTTGAGCAGTACGTTGCCGGCAAAGCCGTCGGCCACCACCACGTCCGCCACACCGGCAGGCACATCACGAGCCTCGATATTACCGATAAAGTTGAGGTCACTTTCCTTGAGCAAGGGGAAGGTAGCCAGCTGCAGCTCGCCTCCCTTGGTGTCCTCGGTGCCCACATTGAGCAGACCCACCCGAGGGCCGCCCTCACGGGGGAACATATGAGACATATACACGCTACCCATCCGGGCAAACTGCACCAGCATTTCGGGGCGGCAATCCGCATTGGCACCGCAGTCAATGAGCATAAAGGGAGCATCGTCAGAGGGCATGATCGGCGCCAGCGCCGGACGGGAAATGCCCTTAATACGCTTGACGATGAAGGTGGCGCCCATCAGCAGAGCGCCGGTACTGCCGGCGCTGACCACCGCATCGCCCCGGCCTTCGCTAAGCAGGCGCAGAGCCACCGCCATGGAGCTGTCCTTATGCTCGCGCAGAATGCTTTTGGGGTGGTCCTCCATACGGATGATATCCTGCGTATCCACAATCTCCATGCCATCCAAGGATAGGCTGTTTTCTTCAGCGACCCGGCGGATAATCTCCTCACTGCCGGTCAGCAGTATCTCATAGCCGTAAGCGGCAACCGCATCGGCCGCGCCGCGTATGATCTCCAGCGGGGCGTTATCCCCTCCAAAGGCATCAACGATGATCTTCATACTGTTTCATCCTCTCTTCCAGACTATCCAACGCCCGGCGTGCCAGAGCCGCATAGCGCTGTTTTTTGTCTCGTATAGGCGTTTCCAAGGGCGGTAAAATGCCAAAATTAGCCCCCATGGGCTGGTAATGGTCGTTGGGCTGGCTGACGTGCTGGGCTAACGCCCCCATCATGGTGTCATCGGGGAGCACCAGCATCCGCTGTCCCCGTACCTGCCGCACCGCATTGATGCCGGCCAGAATACCGGAGGCCGCCGATTCCATATATCCCTCCACACCGGTCATCTGCCCGGCGAAAAACAGGGTGGGGCGGCTTTTAAAGCGGAAAGCGGCGTCCAGTAAGGCAGGGGCGTTAAGGAAGGTGTTGCGGTGCATCACCCCATAGCGCATAAACTCGGCATGGCGCAAGGCTGGAATCATACCGAACACCCGGCGCTGTTCCGCAAACTTGAGATTGGTCTGAAAGCCTACCAGATTATAGAGAGTGCCGGCAACGTTCTCGGTGCGCAGCTGTACCACCGCCCATGGGCGATGGCCGGTGTGGGGATCGCGCAGACCCACCGGCTTCATAGGGCCGAAGCGCATGGCATCGTGTCCCCGGGTGGCCAGCACCTCAATGGGCATACATCCCTCGTACACCTTCATGTCGGTCGGGGTATCAAAGGCGTGCAACGGTGCCCGTTCGGCGCCAACCAGCGCTTCCCGGAAGGCTTCATACTCTTCCTTGTTGAGGGGACAGTTGATATAGTCTCCCTCCCCGCTTTCCTCCCGGTCGTAGCGAGAGGCACGAAAGGCAGAGGTCATATCCACGCTGTCCGCCGTCACAATAGGTGCGGCCGCATCGTAGAAGCTCAACCCACCGCCACACAAGGCGGCAATCTCCTCCGCCAGTGCCGGGGATGTCAAAGGGCCGGTAGCGACCACCACCACCCCGTCCTCAGGGAGGTGGGTCACCTCGCCCTGCCGGACGGTAATAAGCGGATGAGAACGGATCCTTTCGGTCACGCCGGACGAAAAAGCGTCCCGGTCTACCGCCAGAGCACCGCCGGCAGGCACTGCGCAGGCACGTGCTACCGGTACGGTGAGGCTGCCCAGCCGTACCATCTCTTCCTTGAGCAAGCCGGCCGCACTTTCCAGGCGGCTGGCCTTGAGGGAGTTGGAGCAGACCAACTCGGCAAATAAAGGCTGGTGATGGGCCGGCGTATAACAGTCCGGCTTCATCTCCCATAAGGTCACCGCTTCCCCTCGCTGTGCTGCCGCATACGCCGCCTCACAGCCAGCTAAGCCGGCGCCGATCACCGTGATGGCCATAGGTTCTCCTTTCCGATCACTTACTTCTCATATCCGCAGCCTTCGGTCAAACAAACGATGCCGCCGTTTTTGCCCTTCTTGCGGAAGAGGGTCTTTCCACACTTGGGGAAAGACCCTC
>SVPB01000089.1 GCA_015066065.1 Oscillospiraceae bacterium
AACTGCTCCGGGGTTTGAACGCCTACTGCCAAAGCAGTAGCCTTGCCTCCTTTGATGACCACCAGGGTGGGGATGCTCTCAATACGGAACGCGCCCGCCAAGCCGGCCTGCTCGTCCACATTCACCTTGCCCACCGCATATTCGGGGTGTGCCTCGGCGTAGTCCTCCAGGATAGGCGCCATCATCTGGCACGGGCCGCACCAGGTAGCCCAAAAATCCAACAGCACCGGTTTCTCGGCCTGCAAAACCTCTTGTTCAAAATTCTCTTCGGTAACGTGTAACACAGACATCGTCAAACCTCCCTAATCCTTACTCTTGTAATACAACATACAATGGCAATACCCCTCAAAGTCCGGGTCGGCGATCTGCTCCCGGAATTCCTTACAGATGCACTTGAACTCTTCCTTTTTAGGCAAACGGCAGGGGCAATAGCCGTCTTTCGCTTTCAAACCCGCTTTGATGCGTTCCACCACTTCTTTGTTCTCATTCAATCGTACCGCCATTGGTATCACCTCTTTCTAAGTAGATTATACGATAAACGCGGCAATTATGCAAGCGGAAATTAAAACGGCAGGAGCACCCCCCGCCCTACAAGTTCTATTCTGCATGGATAGGGGTGTCAAAACGGACACCCTCAACCGACCGTAAAAAAGGTCTGTGGCAAACGCCACAGACCTTTTAATATGGGTTTGATCAGAACGCGATCTTCGACTCAATGTAATCCTTTAGCTCAGCGATCGGCACACGCACCTGCTCCATAGTATCGCGGTCACGGACGGTGACGGCGTTGTCGGCAGGGGTGTTGTCATCGCCCACGGTCTCAAAGTCCACGGTGATGCAGTAGGGCGTACCGATCTCGTCCTCGCGGCGGTAACGCTTACCGATGGAACCGGCGTCATCGTAGTCCACCATAAAGTACTTGGACAGCTCCAACTGAATCTCACGAGCCTTATCGCCCAGCTTCTTGGACAGGGGAAGAACAGCACACTTAAAGGGAGCCAGAGCGGGGTGCAGACGCAGCACGGTGCGCACGTCGTTCTTCTCGGCGTCCACGACCTCCTCATCATAGGCATCGCACAGTACAGACAGCACGGTGCGCTCCACGCCCAGAGAGGGCTCGACAACGTAAGGAATCACGTGCTGGCCGGACTCCTGATCAAAGTAGGTCAGGTCCTTGTTGGAGGTGTTCTGGTGCTGGGTCAGGTCGTAGTCGGTACGATCCGCCACACCCCACAGTTCACCCCAACCAAAGGGGAACAGGAACTCGAAGTCGGTAGTAGCCTTAGAATAGAAGCACAGCTCCTCCGGGTCATGGTCACGCAGACGGATGTTCTCCTCCTTCAGGCCGATGGCCTTTAGCCAGTTATGGCAGAACTCGCGCCAATAGGAGAACCACTCCAGATCGGTGCCGGGCATACAGAAGAACTCCAGCTCCATCTGCTCGAACTCACGGACACGGAAAATGAAGTTGCCGGGAGTGATCTCGTTACGGAAAGACTTACCGATCTGGGCGATACCAAAGGGCAGTTTGCGGCGGGTGGTGCGCTGGACATTCACAAAGTTGGTGAAGATGCCCTGGGCGGTCTCGGGACGCAGATACACCGTGTTCTTGGCATCCTCGGTGACACCTTGGAAGGTCTTGAACATCAGGTTAAACTGACGGATGTCGGTAAAGTTATGCTTGCCGCAGGTGGGACAAGGGATGTTGTGCTCCTCCACAAACTCCTTCATCTCGGCCTGAGAGAAGGCGTCGATGGGCTTGGGCAACTCGAAGCCGGTCTCCTGGCACCAGTCCTCAATAATCTTATCGGCGCGGAACCGCTCTTTGCACTCCTTGCAGTCCATCAGGGGGTCAGAGAAGCCCGCCAGGTGGCCGGAGGCAACCCAGGTCTGAGGGTTCATCAGGATGGCGGCATCCAGACCCACGTTGTAGGGGTTCTCCTGGACAAATTTCTTCCACCATGCCTTTTTGACGTTGTTCTTCAGTTCTACACCCAAGGGGCCGTAGTCCCACGTGTTAGCCAGGCCGCCGTAGATCTCGGAGCCGGGGAAGATGTAGCCGCGACCCTTGCACAAGGTCACGATTTTTTCCATCGTTTTTTCGGTGTTTTTCATTATGCATAACCTCCATATTCATCCGGAATGGCTTTCCGGCAATATACCTTATCATTTTAATATGAAAGGGGTGAAAAGTCAACCGGTATTCCGCCCTATTTTCGGCAAAAAAGCGCAAAAACTTGGGCATTTTGTTACAATTAAACGAACATCTATGCACCTTTTGCACAATTTTCTGCGAGAGTCACAAAAGGGTGTTGACAAGGGAATGGAATTCTAGTATAGTGTGAGATGTACGCGATATGTGGAATGAATGCGCCCTTTTGGCGGTTAGATGGAGGGATTGATATGGATTTACCCATCGTCAAAGCCGCCGCCGGTAACGACGAGGCTTTTGGCCAAATCGTCCGGCGTATGGAACCGCTCATTCATGACCAGATTCACCGTCTGCCCTGCGAGGGGTTAGAGGCAGAGGACCTGGCTCAAGAGGCGCTCATCGGCCTGCTGGCCGCCGTGCGGAGCTACCGCCCCGAGGGCGGTGCCACCTTTACCACCTACGCCACCACCTGCATCCGTCATCGGCTGCTGGACGCCATCCGGCGCCGGGGTGACCAGACGGTAAACGAAGTGCCGCTGGAAGAGGACGCTGACCTGCCCGACGCTTCCGCAGACCCGGCCTTACGCGTGCAAGAGCAAGAGGACATCGACCGATTGCTCTCCCAACTGAAGGGCCGTCTGACCCCGATGGAGTATCAGGTGCTTCTATTGCGCCTTAGCGACTGCTCTTATGAAGAGATCGCCACACGCATCGGCACGTCCAAAAAGTCGGTGGACAACGCCGTACAACGGATACGGCGCAAATTTTCCAGGCAATAACGGCATGAGGCCGGTTGCAATATATCTATCAGAGTGAGGTAACCACAATGTACGAGGACAAGACTTTAGTATGCAAAGAATGCGGTAACGAGTTCATCTTCACCGCCGGTGAGCAGGAGTTCTACGCTGAGAAGGGTTTCGTTAACGAGCCCCAGCGCTGCAAGGCCTGCCGTGACGCCCGCAAGAACGCCGGCCGTCCCGAGCGTGAGATGCACGACGCTGTGTGCGCCAACTGCGGCAAGGAGTGCAAAGTGCCCTTCAAGCCCCGTGAGGACCGCCCCGTTTACTGCAGCGAGTGCTTCGCCAGCATGAAGGGCGAGAACTAATTATAGTTTAGTCTGACTAAGACCGTTCACCGTCCGGTGGGCGGTCTTTTTCATTTCCCGCACTTGACGAATCCGGCAAAAACAGGTAAAATATAAGGGATATTTATCCGAATCACGGAGGTTGCTCAATGCTGTTATCTTGGCTGTTTCTTCTCACCGGCAGTGCCGCCACCGCGCTGACCTATCTTTGCTGCGATTGCCTATCCCTGTGGTGGCTGTTGCCGGTGTGGCTGGGCTACTACGTGGCGGTGGTGCTGGTGTA
>SVPB01000090.1 GCA_015066065.1 Oscillospiraceae bacterium
TGGCACCGTCGGTGTTCTCCGCATCCGTCTGGGGACGGGTCACCACGGAACCGGCCTGGTTGGCGGTGGTGGTGCCCACGGTATCGGTGGGATCGCCCAGGTCGATGGTGCCATCATCCGGCTGGGTGGCGATGGGAGTACCGGTGGTGGGGGAAACGATACCGTTGGGGGCCGTGGGCTTCTGGGTGGTGGTGGTGGTAGGCTTCTTGGTGGTGGTGGTGGTGGTAGGCTTCTTGGTGGTGGTGGTGGCCAGCTCCGCCTGGGTGCCGGGCTTCACCACGTTACCGGGCACAGAAGCCGCCTTGGTGGACACAAACTGCACGTCCGCACCGGCCCACTTGATGGTGTACTCCACCACGTTGCCGCTGTTGTTGGTGGCATACACCTTGTAGGTGTAGTTGCCGGCGGACACGTAGCCGTTGACCGTCCAGGTGGGGACAGCGGTCTCCACCACAAAGCCGGAGCCACTCTTCTTGGGATGACCGGCCACCACCTCGGTGCGGTTGAGGTGATACTTGCTGAAGTAGTAGTTGGAGCCGTCATACACGTCCAGCACGTTCTTCTGCACGTTGGTGTACTCGAAGGAGAAGTCATCCAGCACCAGCTCCGCCATGTAGCTGAACGCTTCCTGAGGCGCGGCAAACGCCGCCCGGAAGGCTTCCTCGCAGGCGGTAGCCGGGATCTTGTACCGTTCAAAGCGGTTGTCGCCGGTCACAAGGTAGGTGTTGTCGGCGCACAGATCACCGAACACGTAGCCCATCATGGTCTTGACGTTGAACTTTTCACCCACCGGGGTGGAATTGTACTTGGCCAGCTCGTTGATGGCGTCCTGGGCAATGGCGCTCAGGTCCACCTTGGCCGCCGCAACCGGGATGGCCAGGGAGGCCAGCAGGCACACGGCCAGCAAAAGGGTCAGCAGCTTTTTCATAAGTATACACGTTCCTTTCGTATGTTTCGGGTCGCTGTCTATCATTATACAATAGGATACAACCGGAGTCAAGAGGGTATTCGGCTCTCTATTTTCCCACGCAGAACCGGGCAAACACCTCGTCCACCACCGCCTCGGTGGTACGCTCCCCGGTCAGCTCCAGCACGGCGGCGATGGCGTCCTCCACGCTGACGGTGACCGCATCCAGGGTCATCCCGGCCTCCAGCGCCGCCAGCGCCTCCTGCAGACTGTCCCGGCACCGTCCGGCGGCGGCACGCTGGCGCTCGGTGGCCAGCACCGGCTCGGCACCGGTGAGGCCCTGCACCCCGGTGATCGCCGCCACCGCCCGGGTCAGCTCGTCCACCCCGGCGCCATCCTTGGCAGACAGGGTGACCACCCGGTCAAACAGCCCCTGCAGATACCCCACGTCGGCGGTCACCGGCCGGTCGGCCTTGTTGACCACCGCAATGGCGTTGGCGCCGGCGGCTTCGGCGGCCAGTGCCTTATCCTCCCCGGTCAGGGGACGGGAGCCATCAAACACCGCCAGCACCAGCGCCGCTTGGCGCATCCGGTCCCGGGCACGCTCCACCCCCATCGCTTCCACCGCATCCTCGCTGTGGCGGATACCGGCGGTGTCCGCCAGCCGCAGGGTCACTTCCCCCAGCCGCACGGTCTCCTCCACCACGTCCCGGGTGGTGCCGGCTATATCCGTCACGATGCTGCGCTCGCACCCGGCCAGCCGGTTCATCAGGGTGGATTTGCCCACGTTGGGACTGCCCACGATGACGGTGTCCACCCCCTCACGCAGTACCCGACCGGCATCAAAGGTGGACAGCAGCGCCTCCACCGTGTCCAGCGCCCCCCGGAGGGTGGCGGCCAGGGTCTCCGGCGCCAGCTGAGGGATATCCTCGTCCGGGTAATCCACATACGCCGCCAGCTGGGCGGTGACACCCAGCAGGCTCTCCCGAACCCCTTGCAGGCGGCGGAACACACTGCCCTCCCGGGCGGCCAAGGCGGTACGGGCGGCCAGACGGCCGTCGGCGGCGATGAGCGCCATGACGCTCTCCGCCCCGGTCAGGTCCATCTTGCCGTTTAGGAACGCCCGGCGTGTAAACTCGCCCGGGGCGGCCGGCCGTGCCCCGGCGTCCAGGCAGGCACGCAAGGCTCTCTGCAGCAGATAAACGCCGCCGTGGCAGGATAGCTCCACGGTATCTTCACCGGTGTAGCTGTGGGGGGCACGGAACACCAGCGCCACCCCGTCATCCACGTCGCCGTCGGCGTCAAACACGTGACCGTAGGTGGCGGTGTAGCCCTCCATGTCACGCAGGCGCAGACCGGCCCGGGCAGGACGAAACACCTGCTCGGCCACGGCAACAGCCTCCTGACCGGACAGCCGGATAACCCCCAGCCCAGCCGACGCTGCCGGGGTGGCAATGGCCGCGATCACATCCATGGTACACCCTCCTTTGTTGGGTATCTCTGCCTTTACTGCTGTCATTTTACCATTTCCCGGTGGGTTTTTCAATCTTTTTGCTTGTAAAGCGGACAAAAAAATGCTAAAATAAGATATCTGTCATCGGAAAGGTGGTTCTTCTTTGTCTAAGGATCTGCAACACATCCGCAACTTCTGCATCATCGCCCATATTGACCACGGTAAATCCACCCTGGCCGACCGCCTGCTGGAAAAGACCAACACGGTGGCTCTGCGCGACATGGAGGAGCAGCTGCTGGACAGCATGGATCTGGAGAGGGAACGGGGCATCACCATCAAGGCCCATGCGGTAACGCTGGATTACACGGCGGAAAACGGGGAGACCTACACCCTCAATCTCATCGACACCCCCGGTCACGTGGACTTTAACTATGAGGTATCCCGGAGCTTGGCGGCCTGCGAGGGCGCTCTGCTCATCGTGGACGCCTCCCAAGGGGTGGAAGCCCAGACCCTGGCCAACACCTATCTGGCCGCGGAGCATGGGCTGGAGATCATCCCGGTCATCAACAAGATCGATCTGCCGGCCGCCGACCCGGAACGGGTACGGCAGGAGATCGAGGATATCATCGGCATCGACGCCTCCGAGGCGCCGGCCATCTCCGCCAAGGCAGGGCTTAACATCGAAGCGGTGCTGGAATCCATCGTCCGTCTGCCGGCCCCCGAGGGAGATGCCGCCAAGCCTCTGCAGGCGCTTATCTTCGACAGCTATTACGACAGCTACCGGGGTGTCATCGTGTACTTTAGGGTCATGGAAGGGGAGCTGAAAGCCGGCGACACCATCCGGATGATGGCCTCCGACGCCACCTTTGACGTGGTGGAGGTGGGGGTCATGCGCCCCGGCCGGCTGGAGCCCTGCCAGAGCCTCCAGGCCGGACAGGTGGGCTATCTGGCCGCCGCCATCAAGACGGTGGGGGATGCCCGGGTGGGCGACACCATCACCCACCAGAAGCGCCCGGCCCCGGCCCCCTTGCCCGGCTACCGTAAGGTCAACCCCATGGTGTTCTGCGGCGTGTTCCCGGCGGACGGCGCCCATTACCAGGATCTGCGTGAGGCGCTGGAACGCCTGCAGCTCAACGATGCCTCCCTCACCTTCG
>SVPB01000029.1 GCA_015066065.1 Oscillospiraceae bacterium
TGCCGGCGCTGGTCATCAACGTCCAGCGCGGCGGCCCCGGTCTGGGCGGCATTCAGCCCAGCCAGTCGGATTACTTCCAGGCCACCCGTGCCGGCGGCCACGGCGACTTCCGCATGCTGGTGCTGGCACCTGCTTCGGTGCAGGAGATGGCCGAGCTGACCGTCAAAGGCTTTGATCTGGCGGATAAGTACCGCATGACCGCCATGATCCTGGCAGACGGTACTATGGGCCAGATGATGGAGCCGGTGTCTCTGGATTTCGCAGAAGGCGAAAAGGTGGAGAAGCCCTGGGCGACCACCGGCACCGGCATGGCGCGTGAACATAACATCGTCAACTCCCTGTACCTCTCTCCGGAAGAGCTGGAAAAGACCAACTTCGAACGGTACGAACGGTACGCCTACATTGAGGAAAACGAGGCTATGTGGGAGGAATACATGGTGGAGGATGCGGACATCGTGGTCGCCGCCTTCGGTATTGCCGCCCGTGTATCCAAGAACGCCATTAACGAAGCCCGCAAGCAGGGCATCAAGGTGGGCCTGATCCGTCCCATCACCCTGTGGCCCTTCCCCAAGGCGGCGTTTGCCAAGGCGGCCAACACCGCCAAGGCGTTCCTCTCGGTGGAGCTGTCCATGGGACAGATGATCGAGGACGTGCGCCTGGCCACCGAGTGCAAGGTGCCGGTGACCCTGTGCAACCGCGTCGGCGGTATGATCCCCTCCCCCGAGCAGGTGCTGGAAGCTATTGTGAACATTGCAAACGGAGGTGCTAAGTAATGGCAGTTGTATTTGATAAACCCCATGCCCTGACGGATGTGCCCATGCACTACTGCCCCGGCTGCACCCACGGCATCGTCCACCGTCTGGTGGCGGAGGTCATTGACGAGCTGGGCATCGAAGGCCGCACCATCGGTGTGGCGCCGGTGGGTTGCTCTGTTATGGCGTACAACTACTTTAACTGTGATATGATCGAAGCGGCGCACGGCCGCGCTCCGGCGGTGGCCACCGGTGTTAAGCGCTCCGACCCGGAGAAGCACGTGGTGTTCACCTACCAGGGCGACGGTGACCTGGCCTCCATCGGTATGGCGGAGACGGTGCACGCCGCCGCCCGCAACGAGAACATCACCATCATCTTCATCAACAATGCCATCTACGGCATGACCGGCGGTCAGATGGCCCCCACCTCCCTGCCCGGGCAGGTGACCCAGACCTCCCCCTACGGCCGTGACCCCAAGCTGTGCGGCTACCCCGTCAGGGTGTGCGAGATGCTGTCCGAGCTGGAAGGCCCCGAGTATCTGGAGCGTGTCACCGTCAACAGCGTCAAGAACATCCGTGCCGCCAAGAAGGCTATTAAGAAGGCGTTCCAGAATCAGCTGGACGGCAAGGGCTTCTCGCTGGTAGAAGTGGTGTCCTCCTGCCCCACCAACTGGGGTATGACTCCCGAGGCCGCCCTCAAGTGGATCGATGACAACATGCTGCCCTACTACCCCCTGGGTGTGTATAAGGACAGAAGTGCCGCAAAGGAGGAAGCGTAATGACTAACCAGATTCTGCTTTCCGGTTTCGGCGGTCAGGGTATCCTGTTCGCCGGTAAGTTCCTGGCCTACAAGGGCCTCACCGCCGGCAAGAACGTCAGCTGGCTGCCCTCCTACGGCCCCGAGATGCGTGGCGGCACCGCCAGCTGCAGCGTCATCATCAGCGATGAGCCGGTGGGCTCCCCCATCGTGTCCAAGCCGGACATCCTCATTGCTATGAACCTGCCTTCTCTGGATAAGTTTGAGCCCGCCGTGGCTCCCGGCGGTATCATCATCGCCGATTCCACCCTCATCGAGCGCAAGGTCGCCCGGGAGGATGTGACCGTGTACTATCTGCCTGCCACCAAGCTGGCCGGCGACAACGGGATGCCCACCCTGGCCAACATGATCATCATGGGCAAGCTGCTCAAGGTGCTGGGTGACGACGATGCCGCCAGCATCGAGGCCACCCTGGCCAAGGTCATTTCCGCCAAACGTGCCGACATGCTGGATACCAACCGCAAGGCCATGCAGCTGGGCGCCGATTATCAGTAAGGAGTGGATATACTGTGAACATTTCCATTACCAAGACCACCTGCCCCAAGGAGAAGCCGGAGGCTTCCACCCTGGGCTTCGGTAAGTTCTTTACCGACCACATGTTTATGATGGACTATTCCCGGGAGGAGGGCTGGCACGGTGCCCGTATCGTCCCCTTTGCCCCCCTCTCCCTGCATCCGGCTTCCACCGTGTTGCACTACGGCTCGGAGATCTTTGAGGGTCTCAAGGCGTACCGCCGTGCCGACGGCAAGGTGCAGATGTTCCGTCCCATCGAGAACATCCGCCGTATGAACCGTTCGGCCGAGCGTATGTGCCTGCCCCAGATCCCCGAGGAGATGGCCCTGGAGGTGCTGACCACCTTCGTGAAGATGGAGGAGGACTGGACCCCCTCTGCTCCCGGCACCTCCCTGTATCTGCGCCCCTTCATGTACGGTAACGACGAGACGCTGGGCGTGCACGCCGTGCACAACGCCACCTACGTCATCATCGCTTCCCCCGTGGGCAGCTACTACAAGGAAGGCATCAACCCGGTGCGCATCATGATCGAGTCGGAGGACGTCCGTGCGGTGCGCGGCGGTACCGGCGAGGCCAAGTGCGGCGGTAACTACGCCGCCTCCAACCGGGCCGGCGAGCGTGCCGAGCAGAAGGGCTACTCTCAGGTGCTGTGGCTGGACGGTGTCCACCGCAAGTACATCGAGGAAGTGGGCGCCATGAACGTGATGTTCAAGATCGCCGGCGAGGTGGTCACCCCCATGCTGTCCGGCTCCATCCTGCCCGGCATCACCCGGAAGTCCTGCATTGAGGTGCTCAAGAGCAAGGGCTACAAGGTCAGCGAACGGCTCATCTCCATCGACGAGCTGGCCGAGGCCATGCAGAACGGCACCCTGGAGGAGGCCTGGGGCTGCGGCACCGCCGCGGTGGTCTCTCCCATTGGCGAGCTGTGCTACAAGGACGTCAAGTATCCGGTCAACAACGGCCAGATCGGCGAGGTGACCCAGATGCTGTACGACACCCTCACCGGCATCCAGTGGGGTAAGGTGGAGGACACCTTCGGCTGGATCCTGGAGCTGTAATCCATACCCATATAAGCAAAGAGGCGGCTGTTTAGACAGCCGCCTCTTTCATTTGCATTTTTATCCAAGGTGGTCAGCGCCACGCTTTTCTGTACTGACCGGGGGTAACGTGAAACTGCTTCTTAAACTGCAGGATAAACCGGGAGGTATCGTAAAAGCCGCTGCGATAGGCGGTCTCGGTGACGGAGGTGCCGTTCTTTAACAGCAGGCGGGCCTGCTCCAGCCGCATTTCCGTCAGATACCCGTGAATGGTTTTGCCGGTATAGCGACGGAAGATCTGTGTCAGATAGGTGACACTGCAGCCGCAACGCTTTGCCAGCTCCTCCAGCCCCATAAAGGCCGGGAAGCAGGCGTTGATTTCACTCAAAGCCTTGGCCACGATGGGATGAGGCGGCCGGGCATCCCCCCGGGCCTTTTGCTGGGGATAGAACCGGCTGCAGATGTGCAGCGCCTCGATCAGCTTGGAAAAGGCAAGGATGTCAAAGCAGGAGGCGTTTTCATCATCCTGCATAAGAAGAAGCAGCTCCTCGGTAAGCTCGATCACCTTGCTTTTGTACCGTTCAGGCAGCTCGATGAGGTTGATCCGTTCCGCCGAGTCATCCAGGAACGGCGCAATCATCTGCTTACTGTTGCGGCACACCCGGTCAAACAGATCAACCGGAAACAGAAAGGAAACAAAGCGATACTCGCTGGACCGGGGGAAGCGACCGAAATGCACCTCGTTGGGGCGGAAAATAATCAGATCCCCTCGTTTGGGGAAGAAAACCTTGTTGCCGATGACGGCGCCGCAATCGTCGGTCAAAACCAGGCTGATCTTGTAATCGTCGTACATCTTCGTGACGGTATCGCCAAAATAGATGCCGTGATCACTGTATTCCAGCTCAATGGGCTTGACGTCCTCGTGAATTAAAATAGTGCGGCTGATCGGAGCGTTCATGCCTAATCACCACTTTCATAAACACATATTATTTGTGTATTATTTTGCTATTTTACAGAAAATATGCGTGATATCATAAGTATAGCAAAATAAAAATGGTTTGTAAATAGGCCAAAACGCTGTGGGGGGAAAGTCATGAAAAACCTTGATGCCTTGAGCCATAAGTGCCTCAACTACTTTGTGGCGCTAAAAAACGTTTCGTACGATGATCATCCCATCAAAAAGCGGCTCAATCAATACGACGCCGAGCACCCGGGACTGAACAGCTTCGCGCTAAAAGCCGCCCAATACGAGATCCTTGCCGAACATATAGAGGTGGTCGTTTTTGAGGAAACACCCTTCTATTTTATCAACAATATTACCTGGTGCCCCGGCTTACTTGACGGTAGCTGTGCCGACTGGCTGTTCCGGCGCAACAGCTATCTTTACCGAGAGTACGATCCGGAAACGTGGAGAAAGTTTCAAAAGCAGCAGCAGCTTCGGGTGTTTCTATGCTGTGGTCCTTACACCGATACCGTCCATTACACCGTACCGGTGGAAAACCTGGTGAAGTACGGCATGAAGCATTATTATCAAGCGGCCGAGGAGGCAAAAGCCGGTGCGACCGAAGAGGAGCGAGACTTTTTAACCTGTGCGCAAAGGGGCCTGCTGGCCACCAGACGAATCTGTCAGCGGTATGCGCAGGCCGCCCGGGAAAAGCTGGAGAAGCTGACAGACCCCCAACAGCGCAAAAATATGCAGATGCTCATTGAGGCGGCAGAGCGTGCTCCGTGGGAAGCGCCCCGGACGTTTTTTGAAGGCCTGAATGCCTGCTGGTTTGCCCGTAACGTGCTGGGAGCCATGGAGGGCATCGGCAACGCTACGCTGGGCAGAGTCGATTATATCCTATATGACCTGTATCAAGCTGACGTGGAGAGTGGAAGGCTGTCCCGGGACGAGGCTTACTCCCTTATTAAGCAATTTATGCTCCTTGGCGACAGGCAGTACGACAAGGATACCACGGTCTGCGGCGAAAACGACCATGAGCTGGAAATGGGCGTCTGTATCGGTGGCTGCGATCCGCAGGGAAACCCCGTCTATAACGAGCTGACCAGTATGTTTATGCAGGCACACCGGGAGATGCACTGCGTTTTTCCCAAGATCCACGCCCGTTTCAGCTCCCATTCTCCCCAGGCGTATCTGGAAGAACTGGCGCAGGAATTCGCCAGCGGCCGCAGTACCATTGGCCTGAGCTGTGATGACGGCATCATCCCCGGTCTTATAAAGGCAGGCAAAACCTTGGAGGATGCCCGTAGCTACGAGACCGTGGGGTGCTGGGAAAACAAGGTGGCCAGTAAGGAATCCATGGCCGGCGGCAACTATGTCTACTCCGTTACGGTGCTGGAGCAGGCGGTATACGGCCCGGAGCCGGCGTACGTGGATGCCGGTCTGGACTGTCTGCCTCTGGAAAATGCCGAAAGCTTTGAAGAGGTTTACCATATACTGAAAACCAATCTGGTCAATGTGATCCGCTGGCGATGCCAGACCATCGGCCGATGCGGCAAGGTAGCGCCGCAGGTCAACCCCTTGTGCGTGACCTCCATCATGATGGATGGCTGCCTGGAATCCAAAAAGGACTACACCCAGGGCGGCGCCGTTTACAACGCCAACAGCTGCGACGTGTCCGGCTTTGCCAACTATGTGGACGCCATGCTGGCCATCAAAAAGCTGTGCTTCGACGATAAGACGATCTCCCTGAAAGATTATTTAAGTGCCGTACGTAACAACTGGGAGGGTCACGAGGAGCTATTGTATCAGGTCAGGCACTGTCCGCATTTTGGAGATAACCAAGAGGAATCCCTGGAGCTGAGCCAGCGTCTCCATCTGGATCTGTATCACGCTCTGGATGGGATCAAAAACGAGCATGGCGGTCAATTCTTCCTCAATTATTACGTATATAGAGAGTTTTTCCGCATGGGGCTGGAAATGCGGGCAACCCCGGACGGCCGCCGTGACGGCGATATGTTTGCCCAAGGCATTGGCCCGTCCAAGTACCATCCGGCCGATGCGCTTGCTGACGTCGTCCAGAGCGTGTGCCATCTGGAAACGGACAAATGCGTCACCAGCTCTTTAGACCTGCAGCTGCCCTACGGCAAAACATCCAAGGAACAGTTGGCCATGCTGTTAAAGGCCCTCGCCACCCTTGGGGTGAAGCATCTGCAGCTCAACTGCGTGCGGGTAAAGGACCTGCTCGATGCGCAGAAGCATCCGGAGCGTTATCAGGATCTGGTGGTCCGTGTAACGGGATTCTCCGCCAAGTTTGTCTCTTTATCGCCTCTGTTTCAGGAGGAGATGATCCGGCGGCATATTTACGAGGCGTAACGTATGGAAGCTGTTCTTTTTAACATCCAGCGAACTTCCTTTGTGGATGGTCCCGGCATCCGGACAACCGTGTTCTTCAAGGGCTGTCCTCTGCGGTGTGCCTGGTGTCATAATCCGGAAAGCCATCGCCCGGAGCCACAGCTGCTGGTACATAAAGAAAAATGCACCGCCTGCGGCCGCTGTGCGCAGGTATGCCCTCACCAGCTGCAGTCCTGCGACGGCTGCGGCCGGTGCGTCGCCGCTTGCCTGAACGATGCCCGGGAGCTTTGCGGAAAGCGCATGACCGTAGACCAGGTCTTTTCCCAAATCGTCAAAGACAGCGTTTTCTTTGCCGCCTCCGGCGGCGGTGTCACCTTCTCCGGCGGTGAATGTATGCTCCAGATCGATTTTCTGAGCGAGATCCTGCAGCGGTGCAAAAATAGTGGCATCCATACGGCGGTGGACACCGCCGGAGATGTTCCGTGGGAATATTTTGAGAAGATCCTCCCTTATACCGATCTGTTTTTGTACGACATAAAGACCATGGACTGTGCGACGCACCAAAAATACACCGGCGTGGGCAACGCCCGGATCCTCCATAACCTGTCCCGGCTTTTGCAGATGAAAAAGGCCGTCTGGGTGCGGATGCCGATCGTTCCGGGGGTAAATGATACCACGCAGGAGATGAACGCCGTGAAAGCCTTTTACCAAAAGTACGGTCACCCGGAAAAAACAGAGCTTCTCCCCTACCACCAGATAGGCGAGCATAAGTATGAAATGCTGGGACAAACGGGGCCGGCGTTTAGCGTGCCCACGACGGAGCAGATGGAAGAATTACAGCGCATCCTTTCTTCCGATGCTCCTTAGTCCGCTGCCAAAAACGCCCGGCGGCTGTTTATACAGCCGCCGGGCGTTTTTAATTAGGTTGCTTTTTATACACACGGGGGGTAACGCCATACTGTTTTTTAAAGCACTTAATAAAATGAGAGCAGTCGTAAAAGCCACATTCATAGCACGCTTCGGTGATGCTTTTGCCGCCCTTGAGCAGGCGCTCCGCCATGGCCAGCCGATACTGCATTAGGTAGGCATACACACTGCACCCCACGTACTCCTTGAACTTCCTTGACAGATAGGTAACCGAGCACCCGGCATCGACAGCCATCTGTTCCAGACTCATCTTCTCGGCATAACCGGCAGAAATGGCCGCCACCGCCGTCCGGACACAAGGCGGCACAGCCTCATCGGTCACAGCCGACAGCCCTTTATCGTATCGGTCGGCGCACAGAGAAAGCACCTCGAAGCACCGTAACGCCGTAGTAAGGGTCGCCTGCTTTTCACCGTTCTTTAACGTGTGCGCCATGTCCTGCGCCAGCTTTACCAAGGTGGCTCTGTCGGTCGCCTGGGGGCGCAAGCAATTACCCTTTTGTCCCTCCCGGTGCTCTAAAAAGGCGGCTACCTTATCGCACAGAACACCGAAATGGCTAAAATAATCAAGAGGTATATACAGATCGAGATAGCGATGCACCCCTGCCGTGAGCACCCTGCCGAAGTGGATCTCATCAGGGCGAAAAAAGAGAACATCGCCTACCCGGGAGTGGATCACCGTATCGTTCATCACAGCACAGATGCCATCAGACAGCAGAATGGAGATCTTATATTTATCGTATGTCTTGATACCGGTATTCTCGGTTACATGGAAGACGCTTTCTTCGTACGCCACCTCCATCTCCGGCAGACCCTTGGTCAGCTGCACCGCTTGCGTATAGGTCATTCCCATCACCTCGGTTTCATATATTACCATTTTTCATCGCCATTATACTATAAATCGCTCGAAAATGCAACTATAATGTAATTGAGGTGATGAATATGAAGCACATAGCACAACTACCGGTAACCGAACGGGTACGTCAACTGCGCCATGATTATCTGAACCATGCGCCCATGGCGGTCAACCGTGACCTGACCTGCTGGCACTGTCATCGCTCCAAGCTGCTGTACGCCGAGGGGTGGAAAACGCATTTCTGGACAGCGCCTACCCTCTACATGCTCCGTTCGTATGCGGAGGCGCATCTGCTGGAAAACACCACGCCGGTTATCCTGCCGGGTGAACTGATCGTCGGCCAGCCGGATTTCCGTGATTACACCGAGGAGGAGCTTCTCAAAAAAGGGGAGCTGGAGGAATGGGCACGCCGGATCCCACTCAAGCAAGGACGGGATACCCACTACGCCCTGGATTATACCCTTCTGCTCGAAAAAGGGATAGAAGGCATATTAGAGATACTGGAAGAAAAGCTCGCTTCCATTGATGCCGATGACGGCTTGCAGACCGCCAACTATGAGTTCTACTGGTGCTGTAAGCACGAGCTGGAGGGCTTGGCGGCGCTGAGCCGTCATTACGCCGAGGAGGCGCGGCGGCTGGCCGAACAAGCTCAGGGGGAGGAACAGAAGGAGCTGCTGGCACTCCATGAGGTGCTAAAGCAGGTGCCCCTGAAGCCGGCACGCACCTTCCGGGAGGCGTTGCAGAGCATCCACATGTTCACCTGGAGTCTGTACGGTCTTTTCTCCTACGGTAAGCCCGATGTATTTCTCCTGCCCTATTATCGCCGTGATATCGAAAAGGGCATTCTGACCGCCGAGCAAGCTCAGGAGCTGATCGACTGCTTCTTTTTGCAGTCGGTCACCCATATGCCTGCCTGGGCGGCGGAAGGGATGATGCTGTCCGGCCGTGATGCGCAAGGCCGGTATGTGGAGAACGAATTGACGTGGCATTTCTTGACCGCCATCCGCCACACACGCATCCCCGATCCCAACGTAGGCTTTTGTGTGCTTGAGGAAACCAGCGAGGAGCTGCTTGACTACGTCTCGGCGCTCATTGCCGACGGGTATGCCCAGCCTTCCATCTGGAACAGCGATGCCGTCACCCGTTCCCTGCTCAAAAACGGATTTGATCAGGAAGCGGCCCATATGTTTACCCTCTCCACCTGCGTGGAGGTGACCCCCATCGGCTGTTCGGGCGTTTCTATCACCAGCCCGTACATCAACACGCTGCGCATCCTGCTTGCCGCCTTGGATAAATGCGACGATACCGCCGCCTTTGAGGACATCTTTGCCGCCTTCCGCCGGGAGTTCATCGACTACTGTCGGGAAGCGATACGCCGGGAAAACCTGTATCAGCTGGAAAGAGGCCGCAACACCACCGATGCCACCCGTTGCTCGGTGCTCATCAACGACTGTCTGGAACGGGGCGTTTCGGTGGATGGCGGCGGCGCACGCTACAACCTCATTGAGCCGAACCTGCTGGGTATGCAGAACGTAAGCGAAAGCCTTAACTGCATTTACCGGCTGGTGTTTGAGCAAAAAAAGCTCACCCTCTCGGAGTATAAAAAGGCGTTGTCCGCCGACTACGAGGGGTATGAGGAGCTGCGAGGCTATATCCTGCACAAAATTCCCCATTTTGGCACCGGAGACGCTGTGGCCAACGATATCCAAAAGCGGGTAGCCGACCTGGCTCTGGAAACGTTTGCAAGCAAGACCACCGTCCGGGGCGCCAAGGTGATCCCCGGTGCTTTCTCCTACCGGGATCACGTGTTCCATGGAGAAGAAACCGGAGCTTCCCCCGACGGAAGAAAAGCCGGTATGCCTCTCAACGACGGCAGTAACCCCGTACAAGGCTACGATAATCAGGGGCCGACGGTATCCCTTGCCTCCACCGTCTCGTGGGAACCCTCACGGTTCCTTGGCGGCACCTCGGTGAACGTCAAGATCAATCGAGGCGTGACCGGCGCGGCCATCAAAGCGCTCGTAAAGGGGTATCTGCGTACCGAAGGGGTGCAGATGCAGTTTAATATCGTTTCCCCCGAGGAACTGCTGGATGCCCAGCGTCACCCCGAAAACCACGGTGATCTGCTGGTGCGTATTGGTGGCTACAGCGATTTCTTTGTTAAACTTCCCAAAAGCCTGCAGGACGATGTGATCTCCAGAACCTGCAATGAGATGTAAGGTGATATGGTGAACGGTACGGTGTTTAATATACAGCACTTTTCCCTCAACGACGGGCCGGGCATCCGCACGGTGGTGTTCCTGAAGGGATGCCCCCTCTCCTGCGGCTGGTGTCACAATCCGGAGGGGAAAGAGCCGGGAAAACAACTGCTGTTTAACCCCAAGGCCTGCGTCGGCTGTGGCCGATGCGCCGCTGTATGCCCCCAGCAAGCCCACCGGCTTGAAAACGGCGAGCACCGCCTCGATCGCACCCGGTGTACGGTGTGCGGCGCTTGTGCGGCGGTCTGCCCTAACGGGGCGCTGGAGGTGCTCGGCAAGCAGAGCTCTGTAGAGGAGGTCATGGCGGAGATTGCCAAGGACGATCTCTTTTTTGGCAAGGACGGCGGCGTCACCGTGTCCGGCGGTGAGCCGTTTAGTCAACCGGATTTTGTGCTCTGTCTGCTCAAGCGCTGTCGTGAGAAGGGCTACTCGGTGTGCATAGAGACCTCGGGCTTTGCCAAAGGCGAGAATATAGACGCCTGCGCTCCCTACGTGGACCGTTTCTTGTTCGACATCAAAGAGACCGACCGCCAGCGACACCGACAATGGGTAGGGGTAGACAACGAAAGGATCCTTGCCAACTTAGCACGGCTCAACAGACGGCAGGCGACGGTGATCCTCCGCTGTCCTATTATCCCGGAGGTGAACGACCGCTTGGAGCACCTGGAAGCCATTGCGGCGTTGGCTAATCGGTACGATGCCGTCCAAGGCGTGGAGCTGATGCCCTACCATCCGTTAGGGCTGGCCAAAGCCGCCCAGATAGGCGGGCAGCAGACATACGACCGCACCACCTTTCTTGAAAAAGAGACGGCAAGCGACTATGTGGCGTACATGCAAAAACGCACCGACAAGCCCGTTTCGCTCGGATAGAACGAAACGCTGTCAAAGCAGAAAAAACCGGCGGCTGTATAAACAGCCGCCGGTTTTATTTTATGTTACTTATGTACCTTAACGAGGGCACCACCCTGCCGACGGGATTCCTCGGCGGCAATGCCCATCAGGTGGCATTCCAGAGACTCCCGTAGGGTGGTGGGACAGCCGGCCACCCCGGCCACCAGATCCCCAAACTCACGGGATAGAACGGCGTCACCGCCCCCATGGGCGGCTCCCCGTTCGGCGATCATCTTGGCATCGATCACCCGTTTGGCCTTGAAGAAGGGCATGACCTGGATGGTCTGTTCCCGTTCATCAAAGATCAGCTCGCCTTCGGTGCAGTAGAAGGTCAGCCGGCGGCCGGCATCGGCGGCGTACACCATCTTAAGGGAGGCCTTGACCCCATTGGCAAAGGTCATCTGCACCATCTGATGATCCACCTGATCCTGAGGGCATTGGAAAGCGCAGACACCGTACCGGCCCTCCCGAAGGGCACGGAGAAGCCCCTCCTCGGTGACGGGATAGGTCAGGTCGACCCGTCGAAAAGGATCGGAATGGGTAGGCTCGCCGCAAGCGTGCCAGCGGTCGATGTAGATGCGCTTGGCGCTGTAGTTGCAGGTGTCCCGATGAGGGCAATCCAGACACCGTTCGGTGGCCCCTTCGGGGGCGTTATCCGGCACAAAGAAGTCCCGACCGCCCACCGAGGTAACGCTGTCACAGGTGCTGCCGGCATAAGCCTGAATCAGATCCAGATCGTGGCTGCACTTGGCCAAGATAGCCGGATGAGAGTGCTCCAGGGTATTGCCGATGCCACGCACATAGGCCTGCGCCCAATGCCAGAACACCACCCGTTCGGAGGCGTCAATGGCATACAGCTTGCCCAACTCGCCGCTGTGTAATATCTCTTCACACTGACGGAACCCGGGAGCATAACGCAGGACATGACAGACGATCACCTGCCGGCCGGTGACCTCCTGCGCACGCAGAAGGGCCTCAATCTCCTCCCGGCTATCGGATACCGGCTTTTCCAGCAGGATATCGTAGCCAAGGTACAGCGCCTTGATCGCCTGCTCTACGTGGAAACGGTCGTGGGTGGCAATGACCAGCGCATCCGCCCGCTTTTCTTTTAGAAACTCATCCGCATCGGCAAAGGTGGGCACCTCCTGATCCAGACGCTGCTGGATACGTTTAAGCTGCCGGGGGTTATCATCGCAAAAAGCGGTAAACCGGAAACCGGCAGGATGCTTCTGCAGTTCCTCGGCATAGACGGTGCCCCGGGCACCACAACCGAGTATGGCAATGGTCTTCATAGATACGCCTCCTTTTTTCTCTATTATGCGGTCTCCTGCACGCCGTTTCAAGTAGGAAACAGATACAAAAATAAAATTTTTCGAAACCGTCTTGCGTTGTTCCCTCCCTTGTGCTACACTAAAGGAGGAGGTGGTCCTATGCCAACGGTACCCATCCAGACGCTCTGCGCCGATCCGGATGCCACCATACGGTTTATCAATGCCCTGCGGCAGGATTGGCGTAAGAACAAGCGGTTTACCTGCATCGGCAAGCCGAAGCTACTGCATATACTGGTGTATTTTCACCAATGCACCGCCCATCTGCGCACCGCTGACGGGCAGGAAACAGAAATAGAAGAAAACGGTATTATGTATGCGCCGCAAGGGGCGCAGTATACGCTGGACATACACCCTCAGAAGGAAACGGGGTGTACCGTTGGGGTGAATTTTCTGCTCTATGACGGGCTGGGAGAGGCCGTGGCACTGACCGACGATGTGACCGTGTTCCCGGCGTGTGGGGCAACGTGGCGGTGGTTTGACGAGATGGCTCGCCTCGGCGTGGCCGCCCCGCTGGCGGCCTTTCGCTCCCGTATCCTGCTGCAGACGGTGCTGTACGAGCTGGCACGGGGAGCGATATCCCCTGCCGTACCGGCGGTGATTCGCCCCGGTGTGACCTACCTGCAGGAGCACTATACCGAGCCGCTGACCGTTGCCGCCTTAGCCGACCTGTGCCACGTCAGCGAGGTGTATTATCGCCGTCTGTTTAAACAAGCTTTTGGGGTGTCTCCTGCCGCTTACATCACCCGGCTACGTCTGGAGACGGCGGCTAACTACCTGGAGCATGGCGATATGAGCGTAGGAGAGATCGCCGAAGCAGTCGGGTACACCGCCGTGTCTTATTTTGATAAAGAGTTTAAAAAGGTATACGGCAAAACGCCCCTGCGCTATCGCCGGTAACCGTGCGCCGCCGGTGGATGACGCCTTTTTTGCCGTAAAATCCATGTTGCGTCCCAGCGAAAACCATGGTATACTATAGAGGTAGACGTTTTTTACGAAAGGACGACGCCCATGCGCAAACGAATAGCGGCTTTCGCCATGGCCATGTGCCTGCTTCTCTGCTCCTGCGGTGGAGAGAGCGCCTCCTCCGCCCCGGCTCCCGACCATACCGCTGTGGGATTTTCCCATCACTCCACGCTGAGTAAGGAAGAGGCCCTCACCGAGCCCATCTCTCTGTGGTCTGCCTGGCGCAACGGTATTCTACGCCCCTTCAGCCGGCCGGACACCACCCATCCCCTGACCTTCTCCTGGCTGGAAGCGCAGTTTCCTATCCAATGCACCCGTACCCCTACCGCCAACGGTGCGTATTGCCTGTATAAGACCGGAGACGGAGGGCTGCTGTACGTGTTTTTCTCCAAGGAGGGCACCGAATACCGCTACAGTCATTGGGCGTATATGGAGCAACGGCTGAAGCTGGAGGACTTTGCGCATCTGCAGCTGGGTGACCTGCGCAACGAGGTGTATCTGGTGGATCCCGGTCTGCGCACCCTGATCAACGCCACCGAGGCGTATCCCCTGCTCATCCAATGGTCTCCGTATATCGATAAGGAAACCACCTATTCCTTCCACATTCTGGAGGACTGTCTGCTGGCCATCCGATACGATAAGGACAACCGTATCCAGCAGATGATCGTACAAGACGACTACATATACACCATCAAGGCCGGCGATAAGAAGATGGACTACAGCTTCGTCATCTTTGCGGACGATTTTGCACCGCCTCCCACCAAGATGGAGTCTACGGATCCCACCGCTTAAAAAAAGAGTTGACAAAGTCGCCCGAGGGTGTTATAATACCGCACATATACCAAATGCGTTGACGGAGAACATCTTGTTCCGCACATCGTTTCAGAGAGCCGCCGTTGCTGGAAGGGCGGTACGATGGGGATAAGGTTCTGGCTCCCGAGCAGAGTGGCTGAACTTCCTTCAGTAGGTCGCTACGGCTTGCCCCGTTACCAAGGCAAAGAGCTTGTTGGAGCTCTGCAGAGTGACCGCCCTTTGAGGCGGTAATTAGGGTGGTACCACGGAAATTGTATTTTCGTCCCTGAGACCTTACCGGGTCTCAGGGACTTTTTTCTATATCAGCATTGTAAGTAAAGGAGACGACCGCTATGAACACATCCACATTCTCGACACCACGCTGTGCAGCACCCAGAACACCTACAGCTTTAAGGAAAAGCTGGAAATTGCCCGTCAGCTGGAAAAGCTATGCGTGGATGTTATTGAGCTGCCGGAGCTGTCCGGCAGCAAGGCGGACACCCTACTGGTGCGTACCATCGCATCCTTTGTTAAGAAAAGCGTCCTGTCGGTAGCCGCCGGCATCGGTGCTGACAGCATTGCCGCAGCGGCGGCGGCCCTGCACGGTGCCGCCCACGGGCGCATCCGTATCGAGCTGCCCCTTTCCCCGGTGGGGATGGAATACACCTGCCGCAAAAAGCCTGCCGCCATGCTGGAATGGATCACCAAAGCGGTAACCGAGGCCACCGCCTCCTGCGACGATGTAGAGTTCTGCGCCGTGGACGCTACCCGGGCGGAAGGCGATTTCCTGCAGCAGGCCATCGAAGCCGCTGTCAACGCCGGTGCCAAGACGGTCAGCGTTTGCGACAGCACCGGCGAGAAGATGCCGGATGACTTTGCCGCCTTTGCCGCCTCGCTGGCCACCGCGTGGTCGGTGCCGCTGATGGTGCGCTGTGACAACAAAAACGGACTGGCCGCTGCTCAGGCTATTCTGGCTGTCCGTGCCGGTGCCGCCGGCGTCAAGACCGCCGTGGGCGGCCATACCGTGCCGCTGGAGTCCTTTGCTACCATGATCAAGAACTGCGGCGATAGCTACGGGTTTACCAGCCACATCCGGTACACCGAGCTGCATCGCATCATCCGGCAGATCGGCTGGGTGACCGACAACGCCAAAAACGATACCACCCTCAAAATGACGGCCGAGGATGCCGGTGTTCACCTGGATGCCAAGGATGACAAGACCGCCGTGGTGACCGCCGCCGCCGGGCTGGGCTACGACCTGTCCGATGAGGACCAGACCCGGGTGTTTGAAGAGTTCCAGCGGGTGGCCGCCAAGAAGAACGTGGGTGCCAAGGAGCTGGACGCCATCATCGCCAGCGTGGCCCTGCAGGTGCCTGCCACCTACAAGCTGGATACCTATGTCATCAATTCCGGCAACGTGGTGGCCGCCAGCGCCCAGCTGACCCTCATCCGGGACGAGAAGCCCCTGCCGGGCATCGCCACCGGCGACGGCCCCATTGATGCGGCTTTCCGTACCATTGAGCAGATCACCGGCCGGCATTTTGAGCTGGATGATTTTCAGATCCAGGCGGTCACCGAAGGCCGGGAGGCCATGGGCTCCGCCCTGGTGAAGCTTCGCTCCGGCGGCAAGGTATACTCCGGCAACGGCATCTCCACCGATATCATCGGCGCCAGCATCCGTGCATACCTGAGCGCTGTTAACAAGATCGTCTACGAGGAGGCGTAATCATGAAACTTTCCTTCTCTACCAAGGGATGGCACCACCGTTCCTTTGAAGAGTTCTGTACCGTGGCGCAGGATCTGCGCTTTGAAGGTATTGAGCTGCACAACATCCACAACCCTCTGTTCACCGACAAGGACGGGGCGTTCCACGACTATACCGCCGCTGCCACCCTGCGCCGGCTGTACGAGCTGAAGCTGCAGATCCCTTGCATTGACGCCATCGGCGATATCGCTGATCCGGCGACCGCCGCCGATTGCGCCGCCGAGATCCGGCAGTGTATGGAGATCGCCCACAATCTCAAGATCCCGGCCATCCGCCTGCGCGCAGAAGCCGCCCCGGACAAGGAGCAAGCCGTGGCCACCGTGACTGCTCTGCTGGAAACACTTCTGCCGGAAGCGGAAGTGCAGGACGTGACCCTGCTGGTGGAGACCGCCGGCCTGTTCTGCTGTACCGCCGATCTGCGAGAGCTGCTGGGGCAGTTTGCCTGTGATCGGCTGGGTGCGCTGTGGAATATGGCGGCCGCCTATTTCGGTGCCGGCGAGGACGCCGATGAGATCATCAAGAATCTGGGCGCCTACGTGCGGCACGTGCACATGGGCGACGGCATCCGGGAGAACGGCGAGGTCACCCATTGCTTGCTGGGCGAAGGAGAGCTGCCCATCGCCGACATGATGCTGGCACTGCGCAGTGTCAACTACGACGGGTATCTATCCTTGGTGTGGAACCCTGCCTGGTGTGAAGAGCTGGACGACATGGAGATCATCTTCTCCCAGTTTGTCCAGTATATGAAGCAGTTCGGGGATACCTCCCGTAACGAAAAAACGCTGTACTACAACCGGGCGCATACCGGTAAGTATGTGTGGGAAAAGGATCGGCTCATTGACGCCACCTTCTCTCAGGTGCTGGATCGCATGGTGGAGGAATTCCCCGACCAGTACGCTTTCAAGTACACCACCCTGGATTACACCCGTACCTACAGCGAGTTCCGGGATGACGTGGACGAGTTTGCCCGGGTGCTCATTTCTCTGGGGGTCAAGGCCGGCTCCCACGTAGCGGTGTGGTGCTCCAACGTGCCCCAGTGGTATATTGCCTTCTGGTCCACCGTCAAGCTGGGGGCCGTGCTGGTCACGGTCAACACCGCCTACAAGATCCACGAGGTGGAATACCTGCTGCGTCAATCGGACACCCACACCCTTATCATGACCGAGGGAGCCAAGGACTGTCATTACGGGCAGATCGTGGCACAGCTGTGTCCCGAGCTGGAACACACCAAGCCCGGTGAACCGCTTCATGCCCGGCGTCTGCCCTTCCTGCGCAACGTCATTACCGTAGGCTTCCGTCAGAAAGGCTGTCTGGAGTGGTACGACAGCCTCGCCCGGGCCGAACAGGTGCCGGTGGAGGAGGTGCGGCGCATGGCCGCCCAGGTGCACAAGGACGATGTGTGCAATATGCAGTACACCTCCGGCACCACCGGGTTCCCCAAAGGAGTCATGCTCACCCACTACAACGTGGTCAACAACGGTAAGTATATCGGTGACCACATGGATCTGTCCACCGCCGACCGGATGATGATCCAGGTGCCCATGTTCCACTGCTTTGGCATGGTGCTGTCCATGACCGCCTCCATGACCCACGGCACCACCATGCTGCCGCTGCCGTATTTCTCTCCCAAACCGGCGCTGGCCTGCGTGCACAACGAGCATATCACCGCCTTTAACGGCGTGCCTACCATGTTCATCGCCATGATGCAGCATGAGGATTTTGAAAAGACCGATTTCTCCCACATGCGCATCGGCATCATGGCCGGTGCCAACTGCCCGGCCGATCTGATGAAGGAAGCTGCCCGCGGCCGCATGGGGATGAAGGAGATCGTCTCGGTGTACGGTCAGACCGAAGCCTCTCCCGGCTGTACCATGAGCAGCTATTACGATTCCCTGGAGGTGCGCACCGAAACGGTGGGCAGCGCCTTTGCCAACGTGGAATGTAAGATCATCGACCCGGAGACCGGTGCGGAATGTCCCGACGGGGTCAACGGTGAGTTTGTGGCCCGTGGCTACAACATCATGAAGGGCTACTACAAGATGCCCAAGGCCACCGCCTCCACCATCGATAAGGATGGCTGGCTGCATACCGGTGACCTGGCCTGCCGTACCCCCGAGGGCAATTACCTCATCACCGGCCGTCTCAAGGACATGATCATCCGTGGGGGTGAAAACATCTATCCCAAGGAAATCGAGGAATTCATCTACACCTGCCCCAAGGTACGGGACGTGCAGGTCATTGGTGTGCCGGATGAACGGTATGGCGAGGAGATCATGGCCTGCATCATCCTCAAGGAAGGGGAAGAGATGACCGCCCAGGAGATGAAGGATTACATCGCCGCCAACATGGCTCGGCACAAGGTGCCCCGGTACATCGAGTTTATGGACGCCTTCCCCATGAATGCCGCCGGGAAGATCCTCAAGTACAAGATGCGGGAAGCCGCCGCTGAAAAGCTCAAACAAACGAAAGCGTGACAATAGTATGACACACAACCAACTGACCGTCATTGACGCTCACTGCCACATCTACCCCGAGAAGATCGCCGCCAAGGCGGTGGCCGGTACCGACCGGTTTTACGGGACGGTGGCCGCCGGCGCCGGGACGGTGGACGACCTGCTGCTGATGGGACATGCCGCCGGCATCGACCGCTATGTGGTGCACTCGGTGGCCACCACCCCCAAGCAGGTGGAAAGCATCAATGAGTTTATCGCCGCCGCCGTGGCAGAGCATCCCGACCGGTTCATCGGTCTGGGGGCTCTGCACCCGGATTGCCCGGACATGGCCGCCGAGGTACAGCGCATCCGCCGGCTGGGACTCAGGGGCGTTAAGCTGCACCCGGATATCCAGGATTTTCCCTGTGACGACCCCCGGTGCCACACCATCTACTCGCTATGCGAGCAGGAGGGTCTGCCCATCCTGATGCACACCGGGGACAAGCGGTACGACAACTCCAACCCCAACCGCCTGTTGCCGGTACTGCGTGCCTATCCGGGGCTGACGGTGGTGGGCGCCCATCTGGGAGGCTATTCGGTGTGGGAGCAGGCGGTGGAGCTGCTGGCCGGGATGCCCAATCTGTACGTGGATTGCTCCTCCTGCTTCTGGAAGCTGTCCCCGGAGGAAGCCCGGCAGTACATCCGCGCCTACGGCGCCGATCGGGTGCTGTTTGGCAGCGATTACCCCATGTGGAACGTGGGACGTGAGCTGGCCTTTTTACAGGATCTGGACTTGACCGAAGAAGAACTTCGTGGTATTCTATCGTTGAATGCGGAAAAAGTATTCTTAGGTTTATAATAAGGAGTGAACCATCATGAGTGATTTCAAAATAGAGACCAAATGCGTGCAGGGCGGTTATACCCCCGGCAACGGCGAGCCCCGGCAGATCCCCATCATCCAAAGCACCACCTTCAAGTACGCCACCAGCGAGGATATGGGCAAGCTTTTTGATCTGGAAGCCTCCGGCTATTTCTATACCCGTCTGCAGAACCCCACCAACGACTCGGTGGCGGCCAAGATCTGCGATATGGAGGGCGGTACAGCCGCCATGCTGACCTCCTCCGGTCAGGCGGCCTCTTTCTATTCAGTATTTAACATCGCCTCCTGCGGCGATCACGTGGTGTCCTCCTCCTCCATCTACGGCGGCACCTACAACCTGTTCGCCGTCACCATGAAGCGCATGGGCATCGACTTCACCTTCGTATCCCCCGACTGCACCCCCGAGGAGCTGGATGCGGCCTTCCGTCCCAACACCAAGGCGGTGTTTGGCGAGACCATCGCCAACCCGGCGCTGACCGTGCTGGATATCGAGAAGTTTGCCGAGGCGGCGCACCGGCACGGGGTGCCCCTCATCATCGACAATACCTTTGCCACCCCCGTCAACTGCCGTCCCTTTGAGTGGGGCGCGGATATCGTCACCCACTCCACCACCAAGTACATGGACGGTCACGGTGCGGCAGTAGGCGGCTGTATCGTGGACTCCGGTAAGTTTGACTGGACCAAGTACCCGGATAAGTTCCCCGGCCTGTGCACCCCCGATGACAGCTATCACGGGGTGACCTACACCGAACGGTTCGGGCTGGAGGGGGCCTTCATCACCAAGGCCACCGCCCAGCTCATGCGTGATCTCGGCTCCATCCAGGCGCCGCAGAACGCCTT
>SVPB01000030.1 GCA_015066065.1 Oscillospiraceae bacterium
TGACGGTGGGGGTACACCCGTTCCCATCCCGAACACGGCAGTTAAGCCCACTCGTGCCGACAATACTTGGCTGGAAGCGGCCCGGAACGATAGGTAGGTGCCAACACACAAGAAAGAGATCATCCACGCCGGATGGTCTCTTTTCTTGTGTTAGATAATAGATAATAGATAATAGATAATAGATAATAGATAAGAGATAAGAGATAAGAGATAGTGCCTGCGGCCATAAATGATGGAGGGGTAGTGACCGTTATCTTTCCTAAGACATTTTTTTCGCAAGGACAAGCTGTCGCCGCCAGGCGACGGGGGATTCCGTTCCCCTGCGCACCTGCCTGCGGTAGCCTCCCTCATCAGTCAGTTGTGCTGACAGCTTCCCCCCAGGGGGAAGCCGGTTGTGATCCTAAACCCACCGTGCCCGTCCCCCAAAGCCTTCCCCCCTGGGGGAAGGGGGACCGCTTGCGGTGGATGAGGGGCCGGGAGAGTGCCGCAAACGGCAAGACAGCCGTAAGCAAAATGACGGAGGGGTGGCGGCTGTTATCTCTCCCTCCGTCCACATTCCACCCCTTGCCGTGTGCGGTGCGCAGGGCGTATCGGGTGTTTCCTTGTGTTGATAGATGCCAGATGGCAGCTACTTTGCGTTCCTATGAATGTTACACCTCATCAAAACAAGCCGCCCCGGTCGGGACGGCTTGTTGTATTCATTTTGTTTACTTCTTGGTGAGGGTGAAATCATCGCTCAGGCGATCCACATAGTTGGTCTGTATCAGCTCGGCGCTTAATTCCTCGTACCAGTATTTGGTGATATGCGCCTCTTTCCCCGCAAGGGTGGTAACGCCCTTCTCCAGGTCGGTGATGTTGACCAGCACCGTCCGCTGGACGTCGGAGAAATAGCCCTCCTGGGTGAAGGTGATGAGCACGTCCAGGCTGTTGATGGGACGGTTGTTGTATATGCTGTTGTAGCTCAGATCGGCCTTATCCTTGCGGTCGCTGAAATACACCGCCAGCACCTTGAGGTTGGTGCGCCCGTCCTCTTGACACATGGTCATAGCCGCGGTCTTGGCCTGCTCCACCATAGTGGGGGTGATTTCGGCGGCGGTGGCGTACTCGGTCAGACCGGATACGGTCAGCTCCTTGGTAGCGGTTTCCGGCAGCAGCTTATTCTCCCGGATCATGGTCATCCGGTTATCCTCGTAGTTTTCCACCGTGGCGGTGACGGTGATCACGTCGCCGTTCTTGAGGTTCTCCTCCTTGCTGAGGGTGTAGTTGACGTCGTAGCACCAGCTCTCGGGGTATTCCTTGTCGATGTCGCAGGTTCCGAAGCCGCTGACACCCTCAAAGGCGAAGGTCACCGCCTCCTCCGCAAACAGGTCGATGGCTTCGCCTTCCTCCAGGTCCTTGACTTCATACTCGAAGGTGCCGGCGATGATGGTGCCGTCAAACTCGTCGCCGGTGTACGCCAGCTCGATCTTGGCCACGTCGCCGTTGGAAAATCCGCCGTTGCCCTCGATATCCATGATCTCAATATCCTGGCGGATCTGCTGGGCGTTAATGGCGTACTCCATCAGCTCCTCGTAGTTGCTGGCCTTCATCTCCGGGGGCTCGCCCAGCACGTCGGTCAACAGCTTGTCGTAATCCAGCTCGTAGGTGACGGTGCCGTAGCCGTTAATGCCGTCCACCTCGGCGGTGACGTAGTCGGCCAGATTCACCCGGCCACCCAGGCAGAGCAGCAGGATGAGCGCCGCCACCAGCACCACCACGCCGATGGCGCTGGCCAAACAGATGGTACGGGTCTTTTTGTCGGTTTTGAGCTTCTGCATAAACACCGCAAACGCCGAGGGACGAGCCACGACGGGCTGCTGTGTCATCACGGGAGCCGCTTCGGGAGCCGGAGCCGCCTGCGCGGCGATCTTCTCACCGCAGGCGCCGCAGAACAGGGCGCCGTCCTCGACCGGGTTGCCGCATTTGGGACAATGCATAGGTTATACCTCTTTTCATTATCGTTTACCTGATTGTAGCACACTTCGACACAAAGCGCAAGACCGTTTATAAGCGCTTTAGCCAGTCGGCTGTCGTGAGGGTGTCCGGATGCGTTTCTCCCAGCGTCCGCACGCGGCCGTCGTAGCATTTTTGGATCAGCTCCCGGGCGATCTCCCGGTTGCCCTGCCGGTTGTGGGCCTCTGCCAGATTAGATAGGATGGTCAGGGTGTGGGGGTGGTCTTTCCCCAGGATCTCCTTGGACAGCCGGTATCCCTTTTCCAGATGCATGATAGCCTGTGCAGGGCTGCCGGTGTTAAGGTACGCCGTGGCCAGATTGTTGAGGATATAGAGCAGGTCCGGGTGCTTTTCTCCCAGCGTCTGGGTCTGCTGCCGGTACGCCTGCTGCAGCAGGGGCAGTGCCCGACGGTAGTCCTCCAGCTCATTGAGGACGAAAGCGAGGGCGTTGAGGGTAGCGGCGGTGTTTGGATGGTCGTCTCCCAGCACCTGCCGTTGCCGTTCGTAGCAATCCTCCATCAGCGCCAGCGCACGACGGTGATCCCCTTGGCTTACGTACAGCATGGCCAAGTTGCCCAGGGCGTTCAGAGTGTCGGGGTGTTCGTCTCCCACCTGCTCCTTTATCAGCTGATAGCAACGCTCACCCATCGCCACGGCCTTATCCAACTCTCCCACGTCCACCAGGCAGGTGGCCAGCAGGGCGAGGGACGCTATCGTATCCTGGGCGTCCTCTCCCAGCACCTGCCGGCGGCGGTCGAACGCCCGCTGCGCCAGCTCCAATGCCTGACGGTATTCCCCCTGCTGGTGGCAAGCGTCCGCCAACCGATAAAGGGCGCTCAGAGTATGGGGATGATCTTCCCCCAGGCTTTTTCGGCTCTGGTTATAGACGGCCTGACTGAACTGACGGAACTTGTCGACCATACCCAGCAGATCGTATATCGTCGTTATTTCGTTGTAGGCGTTCAGGGTATCCGGATGCTCCAGCCCCAGGGTCTCCTTGCGCTTCACACACACCTGCGCCATCACCTGTCCGGCGGCACGGTAATCTCCCATATCCTTCAGGATCAGCGCCCAGTCAAAGGCGGCCTCCAGCGTTTCCGGATGCTTGGCGCCCCAGCGCTTTTCGCAGAGGCCAACGTACTTCTTGGCCCAGTGCGCCGCCTGAGGGAGATCCGGCAGATCGCCCATGCTGCCGTTGTACAGGTTACGCAGGCATGCGATGGCGCTATCCCATCCGGCTTCGGCGGCACGGGTAACACAGCGGATCGCCCGGGCGTGGTCGATCTCTACGTCAACCCCCCGAAGATAGGCCAGCCCCATGCGCAGATCGTGCTCCGGGGATTCGTCCACCGAGGCGCCTGTCATCGCTTGCCGCAGCTGGGCGGCAAAGGCCTCCTCCTCCGGCGCCACGCAGGCCGGCAGTCCGGGGAAGGCTTCCGCCAGCGCCGCCGGGTCGGTGGGCTCCATCTGGACGGCTAGTATCGGCAACCCCGCCCGCCGGGCGGCAGGGTATTCCTGCCTCACAACGTAGTTGGGCACACCGTCCGTTTCCTCCAGCACCTGGGGAGTCACCAGCAGTAAAAACAGCTGGCTCTTCTGCAACGCCTCGTCGATGTTTTTTTCAAAGCTTTCGCCAGGGGTCAAGAACTCGTCAAACCATACCGCCACGTCCTCACAGCCGGGCAGGCTGTGGATGTACCGCAGCAGCTGACGAGCGTGGCGCCGGTCTTTTTTGCGGTAGCTGAGGAACACGTAGCCCCGAAATGACCGACGCAGATCCGCCATGACATCCCCACTGATCAGCACCGTATGTAAAAACTGCTCCAACGTCTGTTCAAAGAAGGCCGTCTCGGCGTCGGTGTTCCCCGGGGTCAGGTATTGCCGTTCGCCAAACCGATCCTCCCGGGCGTACAGACTGTCCAACCCCGGCTCCATCATAAGGGGCAAGAGGGGCGTTTGCTCCCGTTGGGCGGCGGCCACCACCTCATCCATGGCCGGGTTGGGGGTGGTCAGCAGCAGACGGGTGACCGGCACCACCAGCAGCTGGCATCGGGCCAGCGCATCATAGCGCTCCTCGGCCGAGCCGCCTTCGCCGTCGTCGTAGTATAACGCCACGTCGTGGGTACGAAAGATCGCCGCGCATACCCCCTCGAAGTAACGGGTATGCTCCGCCGGATGGCAGGCAAAAAAGACCCGGGGCTTGTCGTTTAAAGGTTGTTCGTTTTTGGTTTTAAGTTGAATAGCCATACGTGTCACCCTACAAAAAACCACCTGCCGAGGTCTTCGGCAGGTGGGAAGGAATCCCTTATTTGCCGGCGCGGATAACGGCCAGCACGTCGCCGTCCTTCTCGCACACGTCGATCTCCATGTACTCTGCCTCGGGCAGCTCGGCCTTGAGGTTGTCCAGCAGTCCGTCAAAGGTGGCCTGCTGAGCATCGTAGGCGTCCTGCAGCTGCTTCTTAATATCGGCAGAGATGTTATCAAACTCGTTGATGTTGATCTTGATAACAAAGCCGCGGCCGATGGCCTCAATGGAAGAGGTGCAGGTCATGCCGGAGGAGGTAGCGAAGCTCTGCTCCATAGCGCCCAGCAGCTCCGCCTTGTTCTTGGCCACGTAGGCAGCGATCTTATCGGCAGCCGCATCGGTGGTGGTATTGTTGCCGGGCAGGGGACGCTCCACCTTACTGTTTTCGTTCAGCTCGTCATTGTAGTAACCGCTGCCGGCGTTCTCGTCTTCATCCTCGTCCTCGCTGGTGCTGGGCGGCAGAAGCTCCACCTTGCTGTTTTCGTTCAGCTCGTTGTTGGTGCCTTCCTCGTTGTCGTCAGCGCCGGCGGCGGACTTGTTGCCGGCCACCACGGTAGCCAGCAGCTCGCCGTTCTTGTCGCATACCCGCACCTTGTAGTACTCCAACTCGGGCAGGTCCTTCTGCATCTTCTCCAGCGCACCCTCAAAGTTGGAGGCCATGCCGTCATACTGCTGCTGCAGCATGTTCTTGTCAGACGCCGAGAGATCCTCCAGGATGCTGAACTTCATGGTGATGACCAGACCGGTGCCCACCGCTTCGATGCTTGCCGTGGCGTTGGGGTCGGCAGACTTGGCGGAACTCAGCAGCTCGTCGACAAGCTCACTCTCGTTCTCCTTAACAAAGTCAGCGATCTTCTCCTCGGCAGAAGCGCCGCAAGCCGCCAGGGCGAAGACCATCACGAGAGCTAATAATAAAGCGAATACTCTTTTCATTTGTTTAATCCTCCGTATTGTTTGTGTTTGGTTACGTGCTATGGACAGTATACACCGGTCGCCCGCTTTTTGCAAGAGAATTTGCCAAAAAGTGCGACAAACATTGGCTCGTCAAAACGGATATCACACAAAAAAGTCACCTTTGTCGGTAGACAAAGGTGACTTTTTTGTGGGTGTTTTGAACTTAATGACACGAAGAAAATGTGCCTGAAAACTTAGATTTTCTTAATAAACACATTGCAATCTTTACAATAATGTATATTTTTAATTTTTGCAACTTCGGATAATTTTAGTTTGTCAGAAATTCTGATTTTACGTTTATCTATCAGTGAAACCCATTTTAAAATAAATGGAGAATTAAAAGGTATATATCCTTCTTCCATTTCTTTTTGACAATAAGGACATTTCATAAAAATCACCGCCTCTTTGTGTATTATAGCATAAAAGCGGCAAAGGGGCAAGGGAAAATGAAATATGGCTTCGCCATATGAAATAATCCTTGCGGATTATGAAATATTTTGCCGTTGGCAAAATGTGAAATAAAATTCGTTCCTTCATATGCCGAAGGCATATATCATCGCACGAAGTGCGATATCATATCGAAGATATATCACCCGTTCTGTAAGGAACGGATATCATTGTAAAAAACCTCTTTTGTCCGATAGACAAAAGAGGTTTTTTACATGGTGCCGGTGGCCGGACTCGAACCGGCACGCTGTCGCCAGCGGTGGATTTTGAGTCCACTACGTCTGCCAATTCCATCACACCGGCAGGTGTGGGACTATTATACTATATCAATTGGCAAATTGCAAGCCCTTTTTTACGGTGAAAAAGCCACCATACAGCGGCCACCAGGACGGCGCCGGTGAGGTAGCCGCCCCAGTCCAACAGCACGTCGGTGACCCGGGGGGCACGGCCGGGAGCCAGGAACTGCAGGCATTCATCCGCCACCGCCGTCAGGGCACCGGGCAGTGCCCAGCGCCAACGGGAGCCACGCAGCACGGTCAGCGCCATCCACTCGGCGCCCAGCAGGGCAAACTCAATAAAATGAGCATACTTGCGCAGCAGATGATGCCACGCTTCGGTGACAGTACCGTCCCCCAGCCAGTCGGAGAGCAGCTGCAGCAGCTGGCGGCTTTCGGAGGCGGACGTCCAACTGCTGCGCAGAGAGAACCAGAATATAAACCCGGTGGTCAGCCCGATCAAAACGCTGACCGTGATCAGGGATATCCGTCTTGGCTGCACGTTGCCCCACCTCCTTCCGCTTAGTATACCCCAGTAAAGGCGGTTCTGTCAATTGCCCATGGACAAAATCGCCGGGTCTGCAACGAAAATAGCCATTGACAAGGGGATTTTCATTTGTTACCATGAAGAAAAAAGCCGAAGGGAGTCATTTTGTATGAAGTATACCGTGGTTTCTTCTTCCGAGTTCACCTATCCGGACATCTGGGAGTATGACAGCGCCTCCGACAAGGCGGATCTGTTCGGTGCCCGGGGCGGCTTTGCCACCTGCCAGATTTTGGTGGGGGAGATGACCGATGCCACGCTGCCGGTGACCGTGTCCGGCCTGCCGGACGGGGTGGAAACGGAAGTGTACACCCTGCGGGCGGTGCCGGTGGAGGCCAACCCCGGCATTAAGGACGAAAACCGTGGCCCCCATTACCCGGAACGGGAGGCCCCCTATTGGCTGTACGACTGTCTGCGCACCTACGACGGGACGGTGGATCTGACCGACGGGGTAGGCGGCGTGTATCTGGCGCTCAAGCTGGCCAAGGATGCCACCCCCGGCGTGTATCCGCTGACCCTGCAGGTGGGCGAAATGACCGTGCCGGCCACCCTGCAGGTGTATGCCGCAGTCCTGCCGGAGGAGACCCTGGACATCATGCAGGGCTTCGATTCCGGTGCGGTGGCCAAGTGGCACGGTCTGGAGATGGGTTCTCCGGCATATTACGAGATGGAGCAGAAATACCTGCGCTGTCTGCGCCGGATGCACCAGAACATCAAGCGCTGCGGCGGCGTCACCTTCGAACGGGTGGGGGAGAACCAGTTTAAGTTTGACTTCTCCGGCCTGCGAAATCAGATCGAACGATACCGCAAGGCCGGCTTTGCCAAGATCAAAGCCCCGGCCATCGGCCGCCGTAAGCACCATGCCGAGTCCACCATCTACCTGTTTGGGGAGATCCCGGCCATGTCCTACGAGGGCTACTGCTTCCTCACCCAGTACCTGCCCCAGCTCAAAGCACTGCTGGAGGAATACGGGGTGCTGGACGGGGTGACCATGAGCGTGGCGGATGAGCCCAACGCCAACAGCGCCACCGAGTTTAGGGCGCTGTGCGGCCTTATCCACCGCATTGCTCCCGAGATTAAGCTGGCCGACGCCCTGTCCTACGGCAACATTCACGGAGCGCTGGACGTGTGGATCCCCCTCAACTCCGAGTATGACCGCCATCAGGAGGCGTGGGAGTCCTTCCGTGCCGCCGGCGGTGAGCTGTGGCACTACGTGTGCTGTGGCCCCCGTTCCCCCGGCTACATCAACCGGTTTATGGACTATCCGCTGCTGTCCACCCGGTACCTGCACTGGGGCAACTACCGCCACAACCTGAGTGGCTATCTGCACTGGGCGGTCAACTGCTACCAGCCCGGCCAGAACCCCTTTGAGTCCAACTGCCCGGTACACACCAACGTGGGCCAGACCATCGTCCTGCCGTCGGGCGACTCCCACATCATCTACCCCGGCACCGATGGCCCGTGGATCTCCATGCGGCTGGAGGCGGAACGGGAAAGCGCCGAGGAGTACGAGCTGCTCCGGACGCTGGCCGAGAAGGACAAAGCCCTGGCGGACGACATCTGCCAGACGGTGTTCCGTTCCTTTAAGGACGTGGAATACGACGTACGCGTCTTCGACGCCAACCGTCGCCGCCTGCTGGAAGCCCTGAGCTGATAAGTAAACCCCCTCCTGCACCTCGGTGCAGGAGGGGGTTTTGTGTCAGGCCAATATCTTCTGGCACAGGGTGGCGGCAATGGTCTGCTCCGGATCGTTTTTGAGATCGGGGATCAGCTCGCCGCCCCGGACGTATGCTTCGTCCACCGGTTGAGTGGCCAGATCGTCCAGCACCCGTCGGGCGGCCCGGCGCAGCAGCGCCCGGTTCACCGGCCGCGGAGAGGCACCCAGAAAACGGAAGTAGTTGTCGTGGGTGATGCACCGCACCGTTTCTTCGTCCAGCCCCAGCCCGTGGATATGGAAATCCCGGCCGTAGCAATATTGGGTGAAGGGGCCGGTTTCGGTGAGCTTACGGTACACCAGCTGCTCCAGCTCCCGGTTGCAGGACTTGTTGGTGTTGCAATCGGTGCCAAAGAGAATCCGCTGGCGGTACTTGGTGAAGAAATCACGCCAGAAATCCAGCCGACTGTCAAAGTTATAGTACATCTCGGTGCCGGGGGTCAGGTCGAGGTGCACATGGGGGTAGGTCTCCATCACCCGCACCGCCTCCTCCGGCTGGTTGGACAGAAAGAAGAAATGAGCAAATGCCACCCGCAGACCGGGGTTTTTATCCAGCCGGCGGAAGGTCTCCTCGTAGAGCTGCTGCTTGGTGGGGAAGGAGGGGTCGTCGTACCGTTGGCCGGGGCCCCAGAACTCCTCCGGGTCGGCCATGTGGATGTTGAGGGGCACCCCCCGGGTCTCCAGCAGGTCAAACATCTTGTCGTAGTAGGGATCGTCCAGCCCCCGTCCGTAAAACCGCCGCAGATCCGGGCTGAACATGAGCTTGATCCCGTCACAGCCCATCTCCAGCAGGGCATCCGCTACCTGCTCGGGGGGCAGGGCGGCGTACCGGTCGGTAACGTGTAGACCGCCCATGGCCCGCACCTCCAAGGCGGTGTAAGCCTCCTTCATATGTAATACAGCCAGGTTTTCCGCTGCTCCTCGGTAGGGGAGTGCCAGCAGGCAGGCGTGGGTCACCCCCACCTCCCGGATCGTGTCCAGCATGGTGGCGATCCTGTCCGGGTCGCAGAACCGGATATGCAGATGAGAATCGGCTATGTTCATATCACAGGCCTCCTTATGTTATCTCACAGATGCCGCACCAGAGCAGTCAGACGGCAAGCGTTTTCTCGCAAGGAGTCTAAGTAGGCAAATTCGTCGGGGGAATGGATGCGATCGCCGGCGGCGCCCATGTTATCCACGCAGGGGATGCCGGCGGCAGTGATCTCTGCCGCATCCGACCCGCCGGGGCGAGCGCTGGCGGCCAGGGGGCTGAGCCCTACCCGGGCAAAGACGGCGTTCATCTTATCCAGCAAGGCCCGGTTGCGGGGGGTATCCTCCATGGCCAGCCGGGAACCGGTCTTTTCCACTGTGCAGGTGCATTCCGGCCGGCGGTTGTCCGCCGCCACCTCCTGCACGAAACGTTCGATCCACAGCCGCTGAGCCTCATTGACAAACCGGAAATTGGCAGTAAACGTGCATTGCCCCGGCACCGTGTTGACGGCGCTGCCGCCTGAGACGGTACCGCAGTTGCAGGTGATGCCTTCCCGGTCTTTGAGCTCTTCCAGCCGCAGGATCTTGCGGGCGGCCTCCGCCACGGCGCTGGCGCCCTCAAAGGCGCAGCGGGAGGAGTGAGCTTCCACCCCGGTGACCGTAAAGGTGTAGGTGGCAATGCCCTTGCGGATAAGGCAGGCCTCCCCATAGGTGTGGCCTTCCAGATTGATAAAGGCCTCTACCCCTTGGGCACGCTGGCATATGTACCGGATGGTGGCCTTGTTGCTCTGCTTGCTGCCGCCTTCCTCGTCGCTTTGCAGGAGGAGCAGTACCGGCCGTTCGTCAAACCCGGTTTTTTCCAGGGCGTGCATGGCCAAGAGCGCCACCACCAGACCGCCTTTGCAGTCGGTCACGCCGGGGCCGTAGATTTTTTCGGCATCCCGGTGCACCGCCGGGGTGCCAAAAGAGCCGATGGGATGCACCGTATCCATGTGACCGGATAAGGCCACCGGTGTCCCCGGGGCATGGGGGTTCATGGTGATGCACACCGCATCTCCTGCCTCTGCCTGGGGACATACCTCCACCTGCCAGCCGTGCTCCCGGGCGATGCCGATGATGTAGGCGCTCACCCGATCGACGGCTGCTTTGTCCTCGGTAGGGCTCTCCAAGTTACAGATGTCCTCCCACACGGCCACGTACCGGTCGTACAGCGCTTCCACTGCTTCAAAATCTGTCATTTTTTACACTCCTATCAGCCGTTCAGCGTTCTTATGGGTGATGGCCTCCATTTCCGCCTCGGTCAGCCCCAGGCTTCCCAGCAGGCGCAGCTCCATGGGGGCGGTGTGCCACGGGGTATCGGTGCCAAACAGCACCCGGTCGGTGCCGTGCTTTTCCAGTATCTTCAGGGCGTAATAACGGGGGAGCATGGCGTACCCAAAGGAGGTATCCAGGTATACCGGGGTACCGCACAGATATTCTAGCACCTGCTCACAGCAGTTGACTCCACCCCAATGGGCGGCCACCACCGGGGTGTCCAGGTACCGCAGGGCCACCCTTAGCTTGTCCGGGGTACCGCCGTAAGGGGGCGGAAAGCCGTAATCCCAGCCGGCGTGAAAGAGGGTGATCAGCCCCAGAGAGGAGATCTTGCGGTAGATCGGGATCATCCGTTCCTCGTCGGCGGCAAAGTCTTGGTAGTTGGGGTGGAGCTTGACCCCCTTGAGCCCCATGGCCTTGATGCGTTCCAGCTCCTCCAGCGCCTCCGGGCTGTCCGGGTGGACCGACCCAAAGGCAGTCAGAGCCGGGTCTTGGTCAATGGAGGCGGCAAAGTCGTTGACCTTTGTTTGCTGTCCGGGGTTGGTGGCGATGCTGAGCACCACCGCCCGGTCCACCTGATCGGCCTGCAGCCGGGCCTTGAGGGAGGCCACCGTTCCGGCGGTGTGGGGCTCCAGTCCGCCGGAGGCGTGGGATAGCTTATCAATGGCCTTGCCGGCGATGGCATCCGGGAAGGCATGGGTATGAAAATCAATGAGCATGGGCAGGTCACATTCCTTTCGCCCATAGTATACCCCCACCAAGCGCAAAAATCAAGAAAAACCCGCTTTTGGCGTTGCCAAAAGCGGGTTTTTATGCTTCCAGATTGTCACCCAGTTGGACGGGGGTTTCTTCCCCTCGTTGGGTGGCGTCAAAATACCGTTGGGCCACACGGGGAGCGTCGGCCGGCAACAGCAGGATGATGGTACTGCCGCCGTACTGGAACAGCCCTTTTTCCTGCCCTCGGGCAACCGGACCGGCACCGTGGTGGTTGACGATCCGCCCCACCAGCATGGCGCCCACCTCCATCTGCACCACCGTGCCATGATGGGGGGTGTCGATGAGGGTGTATTCCCGGCAATTTTCCACAAACACCGGGCGGCTTTCCAGGGCGATGGGACGCACGGTATGCAGCCGACCGGGGATAAAGACGTTGTCCCCCTTGACCCCGTCGGTGGGGTAGCTGTACCGGTGGTAGTGGTCCACGCACAGCCGGAACACCAGGCAGGTGCCACCCCGGTACCGGGCGGCCAGCGCCTCGTCCTTCAGCAGGGAGGAGAGGGTGTAGGCGCTCTGCTTGACCGGCAGGACGGTATCCTCCTGCACCCGGTAGGCGCTGAGCAGACCGTCACAAGGGGCGGCCAGCACCGTCGGATCAGACGGGAAGGGACGGCGTCCCTCCTTGATCCGGCGACAGAAGCAATCGTTAAAGCAGGTGAACCCATCCGCCTCAAACTGGGAAAGGTCGATGCCGGCCTTTTCCACAAACCGGCGGATGAGGGGCTTGGACAGCCGGCTGTCCAGGAAGGCACCGGCGGCCTTGGACACCCACCGGGCGGTGAGCAGCCGCAGCAGGAGACGTCCCGGCAGGGTGCGGTAGAGGAACCGCAGACCGCCGCTTTCTTTGGCTTGTTTACTCATAGGCGACCCCTTAGCGGCGCAGGAAGAAGAACAGCAGCAGCAGGACACACTCCACCACGCCGATGCCGATCATGATGAGGATGCCTCGCAGATGGGGCTTGGGGATCTGCAGCTTGGACAGGAACAAAAAGCCGGTGATGAGCGCCACGGGGAAGTAGACCACCGAGATGTCCATGGGCAGAATGTAGCGCAACAGCATCACGCTGGGGAAGATAAGGGCGGAGGAGGTCACCGGCAGGCCGGTGTACAGCTTACGGGTACCCCCTTCGGTGCGCTGACGCTCCTCCTCGGTGACGTTAAAATACGCCAGCCGAATGAGGGCGGCCAGAATATACAGCACCAGCACCGCAAACATAGCTCCCCGGGCGATGAGCAGCGCCGTGCTGTCCTTTTCCGGCCCGAAGATCTCCTGCAGGAGAGGAGAGGTGCGCACCAGGGCCATGCCGATGCAGGCCGGCAGAACGCCGAAGGCCACCAGATCCGACAGGGAGTCGATCTGAATACCGAAGTTCTTCTCGGTCTGGGTGCGGTTCTTTTTGGTGCGGGCCACCTGCCCGTCAAAGGCATCGCACAGACCGCAGAACAGCAGGAAAAAGGTGCCCCAGTAGGGGTGCCCGTTGCCGCTGAGCGAAATGAAGATGCCGGAGCCTGCCGACAGCAGGGACAGGTAGGTGAGGATCACCGTATAGTCGTAAAATCCGATCATTTTAATCTTCCCCTCTTCTTAACAACACAGTATTGAATGAACACCGAAATGCCGCAGATGATCACACAACTGTAAAATGAAAAACTACGGGACAACAGCTCCAGATTGACCGCTTGATTCTCGGTCATCATGTTGCGGAAGCCGTCCAGCATCAGGTAGTCGGACACCCCCATGCCACCGGGGATGGGGATGCAGTTGGAGCCAAGCACCACATACCCTTGCCAGAACCACAGCTCAGCGGCTTGCCACAGGGAAACGCCGGCGGTGGCGGCGTACACGAACATGGTCACCGCAATCTGGGAGGCACGCTGCAGAAGGTTAAACAGGAAACACAGCACCATCGCCCCCGTATGCCCGGAGATGGCCCGGGCATCCTCCCGATACCGTTCCATGTAGGCGTCCAGCTTCTGCTGTTTTTCCTCCTGCCGGCGCAGCAGGCGCATCCGGCACAGCAGGCGCAGGACGGCGGAGCACATCCGGTGCAGCAGCTTTTCCCGTCGCAGAACCATGTAGAAGAAGAGCAGCAGCCCCACCTGCATGAGAAAGCCCACCGCAATAAGGACCTGGGAGGGCAGGCTGTACTGCAGGAAGATGTCAAACCGACCGAACAGACAAATAAGCCCGATGACGATGATGGACAGGGTGTACATACACAGGTTGGCAATAAGGGTGGCGGTGACCGTCATACCACTCATGCCGTCCTTCATCATAAAGTAGGCGCTGGCCGGCTGACCGCCGGTGGCCGACGGGGTGATGGCGGAGAAATAGATATCCGATGCGGAGTAGATGTACCCGTTCCACAGCCTCGGCCGATAGCCGAAGGCACGGCACAGCACCAGGAGGGCAAGGGCTTCAAACAGGATAAAGCCCAGCATGCTCACCAGCGCCATGATCAGCCAGGGGAAGGAAGCCCCCTTCACGTAGGCGCCAAACTCCGCCGGGGAAAAGTCCTGGGACATGACCGCCCACACGCTGACCGCGGCAATGACCACAAACAGCGCCATGAAGAGCCATTGCTTGCGATCGGCAAAGGGGGATTGGTTGTCGTTGGTGTTGGGTCGTTTAGCCATGGGCTCTCCTTTCTTTCCGACGGTGGGCCAAGCGCTCCCCTATCCGCCACAGCCCGGTGGGGCCGCTGAGCAGCAGAGCCAGCTCCGCTACCGCTACACCGCCGGCGATGTCCACCAGGAAGTGCTGTTTGATCAGCACGGTGGAGGCAAACACCAGCAAGGTCAGGATCAGCTGGGCGGCTATATACCACCGGGGCTGAGGGCGATCCCTGAGCGCCATGCGCAGGCACATCCAGCTCTCCAGACAATGGATGGAGGGGAACAGATTGACCGGGGTGTCCATCCGGTAGATGAACCACACGCCCCACTCGAACACCCCACCGCCGGTCACCTCGGGACGCTGGATGGTGGTGGGCATGAGGACGAAGAACAGGACACAGATGGCCTTGGCGATCACGCTGGCGGCGACCATCCGGTAGCACAGCTCCCGGTTGCGGCCGCAATGGTAGATGTAACTGCCAAACCATTGCACGTACGCCAGCACGTAGAATAGGATAAAGAAGGAGCAGAAGGGCAGGGCCGTATCCCATGCCGTAGCCAGACCGAACGGCTCGGTGGCCAGCGGCACCAGCTTGCCGGGGATAAAATACGCCAGCATGTTGCATACCAAGATGGTCAAAAGAGGCCATCGGCAATACGGTGGCAGGTATTTGTTGTATAGGGCTCGCATCGGCCGTTTCCTCCTTCTTTACCCATAGATACAGTCATTATACTGTATTTCCCCCAAAAAGGCAACCCAAAAAGCGAAAATGCCACATTTTTCACCGCAAAGGGCCAGAAAGAGAAAAAATGGCAGACCGACCGCGCCCCTTCCACGGGGGAACAAAAAACTCCCGGTATAATCCAAGCGGAATATACCGGGAGTATGCAATGATCAAAGGGTGACGGTGTCGCCCACCGAGGCGGTAACGGTGCGGCCGTTGCAGGTGACGGTAAAGGTATCCCCTTGCACGTCCACCGAGAAGACCTTGCCGCACAGACGGGCGTTGTCCACCCGCATGTTCTGTGCCGGGCGGTGGGTCACCGGGCAGACGGTGACCGAGCCGTCAAACCGGGGGGTGATGCCCAGGATGAAGAAGAACATCATCTGGGCAAAGGAGGTGGAGCTGATATCTCCCTGGAGAGGGGTGGATTCCCGGTTTGCCAGCATGTTGGCGGCGCAGGAATCGCCCATGTAGGGGAGACGCTCGCCCCACCAGTAAACCCGGCGCAGGATATCGGTGGCTACCGTATCGTAGCCCATCTCGTAGAGCTGGGCGCAGATCTGGGCGGTGAAATGGGTGCAGATACCGCCGCCGCCGTTGTCGATATCGTCCTGATCGTACTGGGGATCCAGCTTGGACATGCTGTGCAGACCAAACTTGGAGAGGAACTCCTGCTCATTGAGATGGGAGATCAGCCCTTCCCGTTCCTTCTGGTCAATGACGCCGCTGTTGAGGAACTTGAACATCTGGACGGTGTAGCGGATATCCCGGTTCCCCTGAGCATCGATGAAGTCGTACCACCGGGCCTCCTCGTTCCAAAGCGCCTTGAGCTTCTCCTTGAGCTGGGCGGCACGCCGGGGCAGCTGTTCATCCGGCTGACCGGCTACCACCGACAGCTCGTAGGCGCGCATATAGTTGAGATACCGCCGGGCGTTCAGGTCGGGCATGATGCCGTTGTAAGGGCCGTTGTCGTAGTAGAACAGCTCCAGATGGTCATCGCCACCCTGACCGTAGTCGTACAGCTCCACGTCCCGGGACGGGTCGTCGCAGACATAGGCGTGGTACTTCATCCACTCCAGCACGGTTTTGTCCCCCACCTTCTCGTGGAGGAAGTCCACGTCTCCGGTGGCCCGCACGTGGTGGTACACCATGAGGGTGATCTTTTCCTGGTTGATCTGGTACCACGGGCCCACCGGACCGGAGGTCACCGGGTTGAGGGCGTAGGACTGGGTCAGGTCGTTGCGCAGGTAGGCACGCAGCTGTTTCTTGTTCCCCTCGGGGTCGTATACCGGGTGCAGCATCAGGCCGCCGCAGTAGTCCCACAGATAGGAGCACATACAGGAGCCGTTGACGCTGCCGGTGCTGTAGTAGGGGACGGTGCACAGGTCGGGGTTCTCCCACCGGCACAGGATGTAGGTGACCAGCGACCGATAGTACAGCCGGTCAAGGTCGGGGCAGTCGGAGGACAGCCGGGGCAGGTTGTCATGGATGCGCTGTACCTCCCGGTCGAGGTACGCAAAGGAACGCTCCAGCATGGCCTCGTAGTCCGGATGGGCGGCCTCCTGCCGGGCATCCGCCTCGGCGCCCAGATGGGCGCTGACATAGAAGGTCACCTCGCCGCCGGCCGGGAGGGTGATCTCCCCCTCCCACAGATACGCCCGGGGAAAGAGGGTCATGCCGGGCAGGGAGGTGGTCAGACAGAAGGCGACCCCGTCGTACGCACCGGTCAGGACGTTGCCTTGGGCGGTAAAGTCCTCCCGGGTACAGCCGTGGGCCTCCGGGATGCGGAACTGCCAGTCCTTCTCGTACCGGGCACGTCCCCGGTACATCACCGCCACCGGGGCTTTTATATCCTCGGCGGCCAGACTGCGGATGACGAGCTTCTGCACCACCGCCCGGGTACCGGGCACCATAGCGGTCACCGTGTCCACGGTGAACTTACGGCAGGCACCCTGCCGCCACATGGCGTTGGGCAGCCACTTCCAGGAGGTGGCACGCAGACGCTCTCCGTCAATGCGGATATCCACGTTGAAGGAGGTGGCGGTGTAGGGACAGCCCTGGAAGCACTCCATCAGGGTCACCGAACGCTCCGGGGTCAGCAGGGAGGCAATGTCCCCGGTGATACCCAGATCCTTCTCGTCCAAGATGTTGTCCCGTCCGTCAAAGGCGAACACACAGTCGGCAAAACGGTTCCTATACGGCTTCATAAGCACCCTCTTTTCTTGACGAAATCTCGTATTTTCATCATACACGATGGCGCTGGCTTTTGTCAAGATTAATCGGTTAAGTTGCGTAAATTTCCCGTCTTTCGACGGGGAACGGTTGACAAATCCGCCATCTTTCGTTACAATAGGAACAATAGAGGTTAAAAGGAGGTTAATCACCAATGGAAAATACTGTGATCTGCCCTCGCTGCGGCAGTGTGGAGAAGCCCGGCTTCGGTTTTTGCAGCCGTTGCGGCAACCCCATGAGTGCGCCGCAGCCGGCCGCACAGCCGCAGCCGATTCCCCAGCCGGTGGTGCAGGCGGCTCCGCCCCAGCCCACCCCCCAGCCGATGTACTATCCGGTGCGCCGGTCGGTATCCGGTCTGGCGATTGCCGTACTGGTGCTGGCACTGGTAGGCGCGCTGTTCCTGTTTGTTGCCCACGGACTGGAAGTGCCGATTGTGGACGAAATGGGCGGCGAGGACGGCTACACCCTCATCGGCATTCTGCGGGGACTGGGCTATGCATCCTTTATCACGTCCATCGGCCTGTATATGTTTAACAGGCTCAATAAGAAAGACTAAGTTGAGACCCTATTTATTGTTTTTGGAGGTAATGTATCATGGCAAACAACGTATGTCCCCATTGCGGTAGTGTCGAACAGGACGGTTATGTCTTCTGCAGCCGTTGCGGAGGTCGTATGACCGACCCGGCTCCTCAGGCGGCTCCTCAGGCGGCCCCCCAGCCGGTGGCTCCTCAGGCGGCTCCCCAGCAGCCGGTAGCCCCCCAGCAGCCGGCGGCCCCCTACTATTATCCCATGGTGCCCCGTATGGCGCCGCTGCTCCTGGCCATCGTTATCCTGTGCTTCGCCGGTGCCGGTCTGTGCTTCCTGGGCACCTTCCTGTACCTGGTGCTGGATTACAGCGACGCTTTGTCGGCTTGGTTTGTCTGCGCCGGTCTTGGCCTGACTTCCTTCCTGACCGGTATCACCCTGCATCTGCTGAATAAGTTTAAGAAGAACTGATTCTGCACATACACAGGCATCTGAGTCTATACATACATAAGGAGGAATATCCCATGAAAAAGTTATTAGCTTTGCTTCTGGCGGCGCTGATGCTGCTGGCCTGCACCGCTTGCGGTGACACCACGGCCGTTAAGGTCATCGACATTGATCTGTCCGAGGAGCTGTACGCCTTCGGCGTCGACAAGGATCAGCCCGAGCTGCTGGCCAAGGCCAACGAGCTCATCAAGGAGATCAAGGAGAACGGCAAGTTTGACGAGATCTGCAACAAGTACTTTGGCGACGGCACCCCCACCCCCGTGACCTCGGCCGCCTTGGACGAGTCCAAGGATCAGCTGGTGGTGGTCACCAATGCGGAGTTTGCGCCCTTTGAGTACAAGCAGGGCGACCAGTATCTGGGCATCGACATGGAGATCGCTGACCTGCTGGCCAAGAAGCTGGACAAGGAGCTGGTTATCCTCAACGTGGCCTTTGAGGCGGTCTGCCTCAACGTGGGCCAGAAGAAGGCCGACATCGCCATGGCCGGTCTGACCATCAGCGAGGATCGCACCAAGCACGTGACCTTCACCGACAGCTACTACACCGCCTCCCAGCGCCTCATCGTCAAGGGTGACGATACCACCTTCGACGAGTGCAAGACTCTGGAGGATGTGGAGAAGATCCTCAACGGCTTCGGCGCTGACGTCAAGGTTGGCGTGCAGAACGGCACCACCGGCGAGAGCTACTGCGCCGGCAGTGAGGACATGGGCTTTGCCGGCCTCAAGGTCACCGCGAAGGGCTATGCCAACGGCGCTCTGGCCACCCAGGACATGATCAACGGCAATCTGGATTACGTCATCATTGACGCCGCCCCTGCCGCCACCATTGCGGCTTCCTTTAACAAGTAAAAGGCAGTTTACTTACGGCGGATACCCCACCGAAAGCGGTGGGGTATCCGCCTTGTAGACTGATCCGGAAGGTGAACACATGAACGATTTTTCTACCAAGATAAGCGACTTCTGGCAAAGCTTTTATAAGTACGGCGGATGGCGCGAGGTGGTCGAGGGACTGGATAATACCCTGCGCATTGCGGTGCTGGGTCTGGTCATCGGCACCTTCATCGGCACCCTGATTGCGGCGGTGCGGGTCATGCCCAAGTACAAGCTGGCCCCCCGTATCCTTGATAAGGTGTGCACCGTGTACGTGGGCTTTTTCCGTGGCACGCCCATTGTGGTACAGCTTCTGCTGTTCTACTATGTGCTGCTGCCGCTGATGGGGGTGCGCATTGACTCCCTGACGGTGGCGGTGCTGGTGTTTGGTCTCAACAGCGGCGCCTACATATCCGAGATCATGCGCGGCGGTATTCTGTCGGTGGATCCCGGACAGATGGAAGGCGGCCGGGCTATGGGCTTGAGCTTTTCCGCCGCCATGGTCAAGATCGTCATCCCCCAGGCAATCAAGAACATCCTGCCCACCATGGGTAACGAGTTCATCACCCTGGTCAAGGAGACCTCGGTGGTCAGCTTTGTGGGCGCCCTGGATCTGTACAAGGCGTTCAGCTCCATCGGCGCCAGCAACTACGAGTGGATGATCCCCTTCCTGGTCATGGCGCTCATCTACGTGGTGATCGTGCTGCTCATCACCCTGGGTATTAAGTTGATGGAAAGGAGATTGAGAAGAAGTGATCGACGTCTGTAATCTCCACAAGAGCTTTGGTCCTCTTAACGTGCTCAACGGCATCGACCTGACCATCCAGAAGGGGGAGGTGGTGGTGCTCATCGGCCCCTCCGGCTCGGGCAAGAGCACCCTTTTGCGGTGTCTCAACTGTCTGGAGGACCCCACCGAGGGACAGGTGCTGTTCCATGGGGTGGACCTGACCGACATGAGCGTGGACATCAACGTGCATCGGCAGAAGATGTGCATGGTGTTCCAGCACTTTAACCTCTTTAACAACAAGACGGTGCTGGAGAACCTGACCATGGCCCCTCTGTACGTGGCCGGCAAGAAGGCCCGTCGTGCCCGGTGGCGCAAGCTGTTTAAGCGCCCTTACGACCCGGCGGATCTGGTTCCTGCCAAGGCCATGCGTGCCGCGGCGGAGGAGCAGGCGCTGACCCTGCTGGACAAGGTAGGCCTGCGTGACAAGGCCGGGGAGTACCCCTCCAAGCTGTCCGGCGGCCAGAAGCAGCGGGTGGCCATCGTCCGTGCCTTGGCCATGAACCCGGACGTGATGCTGTTTGA
>SVPB01000031.1 GCA_015066065.1 Oscillospiraceae bacterium
CATTCTCCAGCTTCTCAAACACAATGTCAGCCAGCGATATGCTCTTATGCTCTTTCATACTGTCCCTCCTTTACGCCCGACGGAGCTGTCCACCGGAAAACTCGGTAATCTTGGATTCCAGCTCTTCATTGGTCAGGCAGGTCTGGCGACCGTCCTCGTATTCCTGGTCCACCCATTCCTTCATGCGGATGACCAGCTCACTGCGCTTATCCACCTGCTCGTCACCGGTCAAGCCGTAATTCTCATTGATCCAGTAGGCGATACCGGCCAGACCGGAGGTCTTGGAAATAAGCACCGAAGCCGGGCGGTTGAGAATACGCTTGGTATCAAAGATGTTGTAGATCTCCTCATCCTTAAGCAGGCCATCGGCGTGAATACCGGCACGGGTGACGTTGAAGTTACGTCCCACAAAGGGTGTTCTCGGAGGTATGACGTAGCCGATCTCCCGCTTGAAAAACTCGGCGATCTCGGTAATAACGGTGGGATCCATGCCGTCCAGCGAGCCACGCAAAGATGCATACTCCATAACCATGGCCTCCAGCGGTACGTTGCCGGTGCGCTCACCGATACCCAGCAAGGAGCAGTTGACGCCGCTGGCGCCGTACAGCCAAGCGGTGGCGGCGTTGGCGACACCCTTGTAGAAGTCGTTATGACCGTGCCACTCCAGCATCTCGCTGGGCACCTGAGAGAAGTGCTGCAGGCCGTAAATGATGCCGGGAACACTGCGCGGCAGAGATACCTCGGAATACGGCACACCGTAGCCCATGGTGTCGCAGGCACGGATACGCACCGGGATACCTGCCTGACGGCTCATATCCATGAGTGCATTCACGAAGGGGACCACAAAGCCGTAAAAATCAGCACGGGTGATATCCTCCAGGTGGCAACGGGGCATAACCCCGGCCTCAAACGCATCACTCACCGCCGCCAGGTACTGATCCATCGCCTGCTTACGGGTCATCTTCAGCTTCTTAAAGATATGGTAGTCCGAACAGCTGACCAAAATGCCGGTTTCCCGAATGCCCAGATCCTTCACCAGCTTAAAATCCTCGCGGTTGGCGCGGATCCAGGTGGTGATCTCAGGGAAGGTCAGCCCCAGATCCTGGCACTTAAGCAGCGCCTCCCGGTCCTTTTTACTATAGACAAACATCTCGGTTTGCCGGATAATGCCGTAGGGGCCGCCCAGCTTGGACATCAGCTTAAACAGCTGTACGATCTGCTCGACGGAATAAGGCTCTACCGACTGCTGACCGTCGCGCAGAGACGTGTCGGTGATCCAGATCTCCGCAGGCATCCCCATGGGCACACGACGGTGGTTAAACGCTACCTTCGGCACCGTGTCATAGCTGTACATATCCCGGTACAGGTTCGGTTCCGCTACGTCCTGCAGGGAGTAGCGGTAGGTGTTATCCTCCAGAAGGTTGGTGGTGTTGGAAAGCTCCAGCATCGGACAACATCTCCTTTCTCGATGTATTATTGTATACAATTATACGTGGATTTTTGTTTTTTGTCAACGATTCCGGGCAGGAAAAAATTTTTCAGCACATGTCACAAAGAATGTTGTGTTCCGGGCAAAAAGGTGCTACAATAAAACAAATAAAATCCGGAAAAGAGGGATATTTATGCCGTTTTTTGCTTTTGACGCCCCCCAGATCCGTTACATCGGCCGTTGGGCGCAGGATAACCACTACGGCGCATGCATGACCGCCACGGCTACCGGTTCCCGGTTCCAATTTGCCTATACGGGGCAACTGGCGCGGCTGCAGTTTAACCTGCAGCTGCAGCAGGCACCTTACCCGCATCTCTATATCCGGGTGGACGGTGGTGCCCGGGTGGAGGTTCCCCTCGACCGGTACATCCGCATTAACGCAGAGGGTGAAGGACGGCACACGGTGGAGGTCCTCCTGGCCAGCATGGTAGAGATGTTCCCCCGATGGCATCAGCCGTTGGTCAACCGTGTATCCTTTGAAGGGGTAGAAGCGGCGGCGCTCACCGACCTGCCCCGTCCCCGTAAAAAGCAAAAGACCATCGAGTTTGTGGGCGATTCCATCACCGAAGGGGTGCTCATCGACCCGGATTGCCGTCAGCATCAGCTGGAACCCATTGACCGTCCCACCCAGGATGATGTCACCGCCACCTATGCGTGGCTGCTGGCTCAAAAGCTGGATCTGTGCCCTCTGTTCATGGGCTATGGGGCGGTGGGCGCCACCAAAAGCGGCTGCGGCGGCGTGCCTCGGGCAGCGGAAGCGTACCCCTACTGCTTTGAGGGAGCGCCGGTGACCTATCCCCATCCGGACTACGTGTTCATCAACCACGGCACCAACGATTGGGAGGCCGACAGCGTGACCTTTACCGCCGGATACGTAGCCCTGCTGGACGCCATCGTCTCCGCCCATCCCCGGGCACAGGTGATCACCATGAGCCCCTTTAACGGTGCCCATCAGCAGGATATCGAGAAGCTGGTGGCGGAGTACAACGAGCGACACGGCAAAGACATCCTCTTTGTCAACGGCTCCCATTGGCTGCCCTGCGAGCCTGTTCATCCCCTACGGGACGGTCATGCTCTGGCGGCAGAAAAGCTGGCGGAAGTGTTGCGCGATAAACTCTAAGAAGACAAGGAAGCCGTTGGAACACAAGGTTCCAACGGCTTCCTTACTTTCATCATAAACCAAGAGCCGGATAAGTCAGGTCTCTTAAGGGAGCGTGCATACAACCAAAGCGCTGGGGCCAGCCCAGCACCTGCTGGGTGTAGACAATAGCCACCTCCGCCGTGGGATCCATCAGCACATAAGAGCCAGCCGCGCCGTCCCAGCCGAATTCCCCCAGACTGCTTCGTTGGCCAGCCGCCTTGCTCACGAGGGTGCGCACCCCCAACCCGTAGCCATAGCCCTCACCGGCGGCGCAGGAAAAGTCGTTGTTCATCACATAATCGCTGAGATGCTCCTGCCGCATGAGATCCACCGTCTCCGGTCGCAGGATACGTACCCCCTCCGGAGACGTGCCGCCGCAAGACATGGCGGCCGCAAAGCGGCCGTAATCCGCCGCCGTGGCAAACAGACCGGCTCCGCCGCTTTCGTACCGGGTGGTAAGGCGATAATGACCGATGTCGTCCACGGCATGCTTGGCCACCTCCCCTTGCTCATCCACATAATACTGGGGAGCCAAACGACGACGCCGTTGTTCATCGAGATAAAATCCACTCTCCGTCATCCCCAGAGGAGCGAAAACGTGGTCGGCCAGGTAGTCACTAAACCGTTGGCCGGAAGCTACCTCCACCACCGCCGCCAGTGCGTCGTGGCACAAACTGTACTGGAACCGTTCCCCGGGGCGGAAGCTCAGCGGCTCCTGCACAAAGGTGGCTACCACCTGCTGGGTATCTGCCTCCGGGCACGCCTGCTGCAGCGCACGGATCGCCGGTGTATTAACGCAGTAGGTCAGCCCGGCGGTCATGGTCAGCAGATGTCGCACCGTCATCTCTCCGCCGACGGTCACGTGACGTCCGTCTTGAAGGATGTAAGCGCTTCCATACTCGGGAAGATAGGTTTCTACCGGATCATCTAGTCGCAAAGTGTCCTGTTCCACCAGCTGCATGGCGGCCACCGCTGTTACCGGCTTGGTGCAGGAATAAAGGGGATGCAGGGTATCCTCCTGCTCTTCTCCCACCAGACAATGATACACCGGCAGACCGTGATGATAGATCCACACCTGCGCGCCGGGCACTCCTTTTTGGTCATGTAAGGCACGCATATACCCATCGACAGCAGAAAAATCCACGTTCTACACCCTTTCCATCATCCATTGACAGGCTTCCGCCGGAGAGGCGGCCACATGATCCGGACCGGCGGCACGCAGGGAGGCCGCATCCCGGAACCCCCAACTGACGGCCAGACACCGCATACCGACATTGTGGGCGGTGCATACGTCCACGTCGGAGTCACCTACAAACAAGGCCTCCTCCGGGGGGACACCCAGCCGTTCCAGTGCGGCCAAGGTGCCATCGGGAGCCGGCTTGACCGGGCGAGGCGGCTCATCCCCCACCGCCACCGTAATATGCTCCGCAAAGAAGTGCTGACGCAGCTCCTCCACGGCACTTTGCAGCTTGTTGGACACCACCGCCATGCGCACACCTGCCTGATGCAGGGTGGCCAGCAGTGACGGGATGCCCTCATAGGGGGCGGTGACATCCATCTGGTGCACCGCATAGTGCTCCTTGAACACCGCCAGCGTCTGCGCCACCTCCGCTTGCGTAGCGGACGCCGGCAGAGAACGGGCGATCAGCTTGGTTACCCCATTACCCACGAAGGAGCGCACCTCGTCTAAGGTGCGGATGGGGTATCCGCCGGCGGTCAGGGCATAATTGACCGATGACGCCAGATCAACCAATGTATTGAGTAAGGTGCCGTCCAGATCGAACACCACCGCACGGATCGGTTTCATAGTAACACCTCATAGCCAGTCATTTTTGGTACTTTTACTATAGCACTTTACCGTTTAAAAAGCAAGAGACGACCTTGACAAACCCTGCTGATATCCCTATAATTAGGGGCGGAAAGGAAGGTGCGGTATGGGACAATATCTCTATGAGATGCATCAACACCTGCAAGCGTGCAGCGCCTGCGGTCAGGCAGAGCCTATAGCCATGGTGCATCACCTCAAAAAAGCCGGCTTTGCCGGTGTGGTCATCACCGATCACTTCTATCATGGAAATACCGCTATCCGCCGCAACCAGCCTTGGGAGGACTTTGTGGCAGCCTATGATCGCACCTACCAGCTTGCCCGAGCCGAGGGCGAACGGTTGGACTTTGACGTGCTGTTTGGCATAGAGGAATGGGTCGGTCATGGCAAGGAGGTGCTGGTATACGGCATCACTCCCCAGGTGCTGTACGACCACCCCGAACTGCGCGAGGGAGGACTGGAGGTTCTCAGCCGGGTCATTCGGCAGGAGGGAGGGCTATTGTTTCAGGCGCATCCCTTTCGGGTACGGGATTACATCCCCGAGCCGTGGAAGACCCTGCCGGTAGAGCTGCTGGATGGGGCGGAGATCTGCAACCTGCACAACAATGATCTGGAGAACGCCCGTGCCCGGCTGTGGGCGCAGGAGAATGAGCTGCTGCCGGTAGCCGGCAGCGACGATCACACATGCGGAGCAGAACGTCGGGGGATCATCAGCCCCCATCGCTTACGGGATGAAGCGGCATTAGCCGCCCTGCTGCGAAGTGGTGACTACCAGCTGTATATATGAAAACGAACCCCGAAGCGCTGCTTCGGGGTTCGTTTTTACTGTTTAGTTGGTCGCTGCGGGGATCTGGGCGTTCTGATAACCGTCGACCTTGGACAGATAGCCCTTGTAATACTGGCTGCTGGGATGCGAACGGTCGAACTTGAAGTAGCTCTTGGTCACCGCATTCTTGCCCTCGTTGGAGGTCTGGAAGATGTAGCTGTAGTCCACGACCTGGATCTCAAAGAAATCCTCTACGGTCTTGCCGGTCTTGGCGGTGTACTCAGCATCCATCCAATCCCACGGGTCGTTAGTACGAGCATAGCTCTTGGTACCCACGCCGCAGGCGTACTTCATGGTGGTGGAGGACTGGCCGGAGGGGATCTTGGTCAGATCAAAGCGGTCGTACTCCACACCGTCCCACAGATGGATCAGCAAGGTGGGCGTCCATACGATAGCGATGGAGTGGAAGGTATCGTAGAAGTGCTCACCTTCCACCGGTTCTACCGCATTGTGGGAGGCGCCGGTACCATGCTGAATGTGGCCGCCCAGATTGTCCGGCTGCCAGGTGTGCAGGCAGGCAGAGACAATATCACGGCCAAAGTTCTCGTACAGGTCGATCTCGTTCCGGATGGTGGCGTTGTCGGGTGCGGAGGTCACCGTCCACACCGCAGAGCAGGCACCGTTACGGGTACCGGTCACCAGACGGGTCTCGAAGATACCATAGCGGAAAGCCCACTTGTTCTGCGAGATCAGACGACCGGCATCGTAGCCGTAGCTTTCTTTCTTGGTGACCTGCACCAGATAACCGTTGTTGGTGTTCTTATCCTTCCACTGCCACCAGTTTTCACCGTAGATACCGGGACGGCGCTGTTGATCCCAGATGGGATCGCCAGAGGCGGTGACTCCAATGGTGGTAGGACCGCTGGCACCGTCGGTGGAAACAGTCCAGTACTCGCGCATCTCTTTGTTGATCTGCTCTTCGGTACCGGAGTAGTCAAAGTTCTCCTGCCACTGCAGGCCGTAACCGCCCGTCAGCGCATAGGTAGTGGGGTCATAGTGGCCCTCCAGCGTGAAGTTGGCCGGGATGACACCATTCTTCTGCGTAATAGCCTCCATGAGCAACTGGGTCGCCGCATTGACAGAGTAGCTGGAGCCGCCGTTGATCACCAGGTTCTTACCTGCGATCTTGGCAGTATAGTAGTTCTTGGATTTGTCGTTCATAAAGCCGTCCGCATCCACGGAGAACTTACCCACCGTCTCGATGGTCTGAGAGGTAAACCGGGTATCGTACAGACGGTTCACCTTGACACTACCGTTCATAGGACCGATCTGGATCTCATACGGAAGATGCTTGCCATCATCGGTCATATTACGGATAGGAATGACGTAACCGCAGTTCTTGAGGACCCAATCCTGCAGGGCCTCCGCCGCCTGATACACCATGGTGGTGGGATACTTTTCCACCCGGATGGCGTAGTTACCGATGTTGACACCAGCAATGGTGGCCGGAATGGCTTTGGCTTGGAAGGCGTAGTTGTAGTTCACCGGAATAGCACCCTCGTCATCCTTACAGAAGGTTGCCAGGAAATGGGAGAAGGCGGCCTTAAGGGATATTTCGTTCATGGCGGCAATGTACACCTTGGTACCCACACGGCGCACAATGTAGTCGTTGGCGTTGTTGGCGCGGTAATTCTTCAGTTCGTTGTAGACCTTGATGGATTCCGGACGGGAATCCGCCGGGCAGATAACGATCTCATAAGGTACCTCGTCGTGTTGCTCGTTGCGGAGGAAAACTTCCGCATCCAACACAAACTCTAAATCGTTGCGGAACTGGTTGGTCGCCATGACCATATCGTTGGACAGATTGGCGTTGTGGAGATCACGGAAAATGACAAAACGGGAATCGAATCCGTCAAAGATGGACAGAGCCTGACTCTCGGCACCAGCGGTGTCACCGCCGCCGGGCTTCTTGTCAACGGGCACCTTAACCTCGGTTTGGATGATGGCCCAGTTGTCCTCGTCGTTATACTCACCGGCAGACTGATCCTCGTCGGTGTTGGCGGTGGCATTGAGCTTAACAGCGATCATCACCACATTGCCCTTCTGCACCTTAAGATCGGAGATCTGATCATAGCTCAGAGAGGTCACCGCCTGGCCGTTGGGAGAGGCGGTGGAGTTGCACAGAGTGCCGCTGAACACCTGCACCCCATTGACCATCATACGGAAAGAGGCGCTGCGAGCCGTGCCGTCCTCCGCCAGGAAGCCGGTGTTGACACCGGCCACCGACTGTACGGCGGTGATGAAGCCCTCGGCCACGTTAAGCATGCCATCCTTCTGTACGGTGAAGGTCAGCGCTTCCTCTTCAGCGCCGCTAACCGAAAGCAACAGACCGTAATCCGGCACCTTGTCGGTGTTTGCATAGGTGGTCAGCTCGGTGGACTGTACGGCATAGCTGGCCAACGAGGAGGTGCCCTCATTGTTATAGGTATAAGAGTAGGCACTCTTAGCCTGCTTGCCGGAACCATTGGTCCACTTATCCAGCGTGTAGATGTCACGCTTCTTCCAGCTCTCCCCTGCCTTATATGCCCAGCTCCACGCAGTGGTCTGGTGCATGGTGGTCAGGGTAGCGTTCTGGTAGTCCGCCTTGATGGCGTTCTTGATGTCGTTGTAGGCAATGATGGCCTCCCCATCGTCGTAGACGAAAATGGGGTTCATGGCCACAACCAGCTGGGCATTATTTTCATTGGCCTTGTCTTTGCCACCGCTGGGGTCGGCTGCGCCGTCACCGGCGCAGCCAACCACCAGGGTAAGCAACATGACAACTGCCGACGTAAGCGAAATAAGACGTTTTTTCATCACGCTACCTCCTTGTCGTTGGGCTTTTTGTTCTTAAGGAGAAGCAGAGCCAGGACAGCGCCGCCGCCCACAATGACCACACCGGCCACGATGATGACGATGATCAGCCACACGGGCAGGCCATCGTTGACGGGAGCCTTGTCTACATCCTTCTGGGGAACATAAGTGACAGGGTCAGCGTCTTCCAAGGTAAAGTTGTCGTCAAAGTCAAGCTCAGGCAGCTTGGCGTTACCCGTCCACACCCGGTCGGTTTTGATCTCCGTCTTGTATTCGACGTTATCCTGCAGGTTATCCTTATCGATCTTATCAGGTGTCTCGTCATCGTCGTCCCACTCACCCCAGATGGCGTAGAGGGTCAATTCGGCGGCATCGATCGAAGAGGTCAGAATATCGAACTGGCTCTCACCCTTGGCATCGGTGGCCCAGCCGTAGAACTTGTAGCCCTTGCGGTAGGGATCAACCTCGGGACCGGCAGTATACAGGCCAACCGCGGTACGCTCCACATACTGACCCTTATCGTTGATAAGGCTTGCATCCATGCCTTCAAACTGACCGCCGTTGGGATCAAAAGTAACGACAGCCGGTATCGGCTTATCCACCTCGATATCATCGATGTAGAAGTGATAGCCTCCACCCATCACCTTACCGTTGGTAATACCCATCAGCAGGTACTTACCGTGAGTGGCGGTAAAGGTGATCTCGTAGCAGTTCCACTCATCCGGCAGCATCTCGCCGTCGTTGGTGACAGGAGCGATCGGGCCGTCCCATTCGCACTTATCCTTCTTGCTCAGGACGGTTTTGGGATCGTCCACGCCCAGGATCCAAGCATTGACCTCAAAGTCGTCCACGACAGAGGAAGAATAGTACACCCAGAAGCGCAGGGTATAGCTATCACCCTTGATAAGCTCATAGGGCTGCTTGGTAGCCGGGTTGGTGATAATAAACTGGTTACGGTCGACACCGGCCCAGGACATACCCGTCAGGCGCAGGGCGTTGAGACCATATTCGGTATGGTTCATCTCGTCGCTGACAACGGCGGTACCCTTACGGTTGAAGTCCACGTTACCAAGTGGATAGGTCTCAAAGTTCTCGACCTCCTCGGTGCCGGTGTGCTCAAAAGCCTTGTAGGTCTGCACACGGATGTCATCCAAATAGTAGACCTGCTTGGCACCCAGGCCAAAGCGAGCCACACCTATGCGAAGATAACCGTCGCGCGGTACGTTGTCAACAACAGCGGTGATCTGTTTCCATCCGTTGGCAGACAGCGTCTCTGCCTGCTCATAGACCAGCTCAGCGTCCTTCTCGGGGGTTGCGGTGTAAGCATCCGTCCGGTTGGTAATGGTCAACCACCAACGCATCTGCGTATCCGGCTGGTCGCTGCCTACATAGACCCAGTAGGAAACCTTGTAAGTATTACCTTTTTGCACCTTGACGGCATCGCCGTAGGCGTTAACCAGATTGAACTGGGGACGAACGCCGCCCGCGTTGGAGGAAGACTCCACGCGCAGGCTGTAATAGCCGCCGGCAGAATGGTTCTGGTCAAGAGACACGGTCATCTTGCCCTCACTGCTCAGGTTCAGGTTCGTACCATAGCCAAAGGCGCCGGTATCCTCGAAGCAAAGGGTATCCTCACGGGTGACTTCGGGCTGGATATAATCCCGTACCCGCACGTCGTCGATGTACACATTCTTAACATTATCATCGGCGGCACCCTCAAACCAAGCCGCCAGCGTCATATAAGGATTGGTGACGTTCTCGGGGGTTTTGCCCTGCAGATCATTCACCACAACAGCGACCGCCTGCCACTGACCGGCCTTGAGAGACGCCGTCGCGGTGGCATTGGTTTCCACCGCCAAAGCACCCTGATCGCGGTCGGCGATGTTAACGGTATTGGAAGAACCGACGCCGAAGTTAACATCCAGATCCTCATCGACCTTCGCCATAAAGGTGACTACATAACCGTTACCAACCGTACCCATCAGATCCATCTTATCCGGCATCAGCACAGCACGGGAGTAGTTCATCTCCACAGCACTCTGCATGGCAATCTGCAGCGCCTTATCGGAGTTATAGCCCTTGTTGCCGGCTACGACGGTGTTGCCGAAGTAACCGTGCAGGTTGGTGTCGATAACAGCGGCATTGGGATGCACGCCGGTATACTTATCTTCGTACGTCTGCAGCTTGGTATTGTCGTTGGGATAGATACCCAGCGCAATATCATCCATCCACACGGCGGTGCCGTTGGTAGCACTGACACCCACCGCCAGATAGGTATAGCCGGAACCGCCAATGCCAAAGTCAAACTGCACACGGTTCCACTGACCGCCCTTCAGGTTCAGCTCCTTGGTGCCGGCGATCGTACGGGTATCCAGAGCATCCAGGTTGGGGACGGCATACACCTTGAGGGTAGCCGCCAGATCGGCTTCCACGTACAGCCAGCCGGTCAGGGAGCCAACGGTGCCGGTAGCAAACATCTTCTCGCCCAAACCGCTGGCATAGATCGCCGCACCGGTGGTGGAGGTGTCTACCTTGGCCGCCGTGTCGCCATCCACGGTATGGTTGTGGGTGGTATCCAGCGTGGCGCCGGAGGATAAGGTAAAGTCGGTCAGCTGGTAGCTCTGCACCTTGATATCCTTGTACTCGATGACCGTACCCTGCACCGTCGTCATGTCGGTAGCACGGTAGCCAAGGTGCAAGCCCAAGTCGCCTTGCTCCGCCGCAAAAACAACGGAGGCGGTCTTCCATACACCCAGATCAGCCGCCGTCACAGCGGTGCCGTTGTACTCGGTCACGGTGCCGTTGGGCTGGGCTTGCCAGGGGATAGAGCCTTCCAGCACAGCAAAGGTACCGGTCTTGCAATCCTGACCAAAGGACTTTACCCGATACTGGAAGGTTACCTCGTAGCTTTCGCCGGCGACGGTAGTGAACTGGCTGCCGTCCTTCTTGACCAAACGGAAACCACGTACAGTGCTGTAGTTGCTATCCAGGCTGTTCTGCATCACCTTGACGCCTTCAGCATCTACCAGCGCATGACCGGTAGCCATGTTGGCGGCGTTACTATAGTAGTTCTGTACCGCCGTCTGGTTGAAGTCGGTTTCACAGTACAGGGTAGGCACGTAGTTATCCAACACGTCGAAGGTCATGACCTCGGAGCCTTCGGCACGCCAGCCGGCGTACAGGGTGATCTCCTTCTGTGCGGGGAACTGGGTCACCAGCTGCGAGCAGTCGGCATCCAGGTACCATCCGTCGAAAGAAAAGCCCTTGCGGGTGGCTTCCGCACCGATATCGGCCCACGCAAAACCGGTGCCGGCTGCCAAGGGATCGCCGCCATTGGTCACGTAGGTCACGTTGACGGTGTGACCGCCCATCAGGGTGGTGATGGTCACGTCGTCGATCATCAGATCGTAATCCGTCCAAGGCTTGTTGAGCACGCCACTCTGGGGATCGCTGATGGCCAGAACCAGATACTGGGCGCCACTGCCGTGCGCTTTAATAGAAGGAATGGTCACGGTAATCTCGGTCCAGGTGCCAGCCTGTACGCTGACGTTGTTGACCTCATTACAAGCGCTGTTGAGGGTACCGTGGCTGGTGCTGCCCAGCACCTGCATGGTACGGAACTCATTGGCCGCCGAGCTGGTAGCCGGATTCTTGGTGATCTCGCTCAGATCATCCATGGTATCCAGCATGAAGCCGACCGTCGTGGTGTTAGCGCTGGCCTTGACCTTGAAGGTCACGGTAGCCGAAGCGCCGGTAACCACCTGCAGGGGGGCGGTCTGACCGTTCATCTGGAATGCCCAGATAGGACGGCTGAAGTTGCCGCCAAAGCCCTGCTTGATGGTGGTCTTGAGCACCTTGTTGGTGCCGTCGGTACCGATAACAAAGGGCCTAGCGGTGTTGGTGGTCAGGGACTCGATGCTGTCCACCGTCTCAAAATCCTGCACCAGAGTAGCGCCGGTAGGCAACGCCTTTTCCCATGTGGTGTACAGGGTCACCGCCGATGCCGCGGGCATGTACGGGGAGGTCACCTTGCTGGCAGGAGTGCAAGCAGGATCGGTGTACCAGCCGGTGTACGTGTAGCCAAACTTGTAAGGCTCCGGCAGATACACCACGCCGGCATCGTTCGTGTCCTTGGGGGCGATGGGGTCGCCGCCGTTGGTGTCGAAGGTAACAGTAGCGGATTCTACCGCCTCGTATACTTCAATGTTATCAATATAGTAGGGGGTGTCCTCCCAGGTGGCCACGTAAGCCGCCTGAGAGCCGTTGGAGGTGAAGCCCAGCTCCAGGTAGTTGTCCTGCGTAGCGTCATCCAGCACCAGAGAGGGGATGGTGATGGCCACCTGCGTCCACTGATCGGCCTTGATGGGGTGCATATCCACCTCATTGCCACGGGCAATGGTAGCCGCGTTGGGGCCAACCATGGCGGTGATGTTCTGCAACTTATGGCAGGAGCCAGATGTTGCTTTAATCATGGTGTCCGCATCGGAGGCGCCCATGGTCGCCACATAGAAGGCGAACATATCGTCATTGATGGGAGCACGCACCCAGAAGGATACCACGTAGGTCTTACCGGCCTGCACCTTAAGCTTCTGGCCGTCGTCGCCCTGCAGGATGATACGGGGGCGCTCACGCTGCGAGTTCCAGCCATCCTTGATGGTGGTCTTGAGGGACTTGTTGCCGGCGTAGGCCACGTCGGTGGAAACGTCGTCAAACTTACCCTTATCATTAGTAATGGTAATAAAATCGCTTAAGCTGACCGTCTCAAAGGTCTGGCGCAGCAGCAAACGGCCACCGATGGCAGGAGACACCGCCAAAGGCTGAGGGTCTTCCCACTTGGCATACAGAGTGATGGAGCCACTCTGGGGGAAGGCCACGTTGGTGGCCGCCACGGTCAGCGCCACATCCGTGTACCAACCGGCAAAGGTGTACGCGCCCTTGGTGGGGGTGGGCAGCTGACCTGCCGCCGCACCCGGGTCGCCGGCCAAGTCGTCCAGAGCGTTGCCGCCGTTGGTGTTAAAGGCGATGCGGGTAGCCGAGGTGTTAACCTCCCACTTGGCATACAGGGTGGTGCCGTGGGTGGCATTGGAGAAGGTAACACTGGTCTGTGCTGCTCCGGTATAGGAAGCGTTGCCGTACCAGCCCTTGAACACGTAACCGGAACGGGTCGGCACCGGCAGATCAACGGTGGTATCGTCCACACCCTCCAGCGTCTGGGTGCGGCTGTCGTAGCCGAGATCCAGGTTGATCACCACAGGGGCAAAGTTGACAACCACCTTGACGTTGTCGATGAGGATGGCGTCGCCCGCCGCAGGGGTAGCGGAATCCAGATAGAGGTGAATGCCGGCATTGCCGCAGGCACCCTTGACGACCACGGAAGCGGTCTTCCACGTGCCGGCGGTAGCGGTGGCGGCCAGGTCACCACCCACTGCGCAATGCTCGGAGGGGGTGTTGAAGGAGCCGGTGTTGGTATTGACACCACCGGTCCAGGGCCAGGAGCCGGAAAGCACACGCACCTGGGCATCGGAGGCCAGGCTGAGCACCTTGTAGTCGAAGGTGACCAGCGCAGGCGTGCCCTGGGCGACGGCTACCTTGTCGGCCGTCGCCGTACCCGTATTGCCAAAGAAGCGGAAACCGACCTGATTTAAGCCGCCGGTACCCAGGAAGCTGAGCTTCATAGCCGAGCCGTGAGTGTCGCCGCTGTCCACGATCTCCGCCTTGGTGGAGGCCGTCTTGGACATATCAAACTGGCTAGAAACACCATAGTTGGTGAAATCCGTCGTGTAGGTGGTACCCTGCGGACGGTTGGCAGCCGTGCTGATGACGATATCGGTCACCTGCACCTCCAGGCCGCTGCACGCAGACAGGTTCTTGGGCATCAAGGACATGTGAACGCCGCCCTCGCTGTTGCCAACGAAGGTGAAGGCACCGGTCTGCCAGGTAGTATGTACCGTACCGGCCGCAATATCCATGGTGTCCACCACACCGGCATTGGCGTTGGTGCCGCCGTTGGCCGACCAAGCAATACCGCCATTCTGCCAACGCAGCTCAGCCGCCACCGGAGCAGAAATGACCTTGTACTTGAAGGTCACGTCATAGGCCACACCACTCTTGGTCCGGAAGTCATCGTTGCCTCTGGACACGTAGTTGGTGGTGTCGCTCAGACGCTGGGTGGGGAAATAGCGGAACGCCGCATACTTGTCCCCATTACCAGCCACCATGTTGGTGTGGTACTTGAGGGTCATGTAGCCGCCGGCCGCCTCTATAGTAGGCACAGCCGTGGCAATACCGGCAGAATAAGAATTGTTATTGTTGCCGGTAGCCGCGTACGCCGAGGCGCCGCCGCTTTCCTTGGGATTGGTGGTAAAGTCAAGCACCGCCAGCTGACGGCCGGTGAGAGACTCCACCGTGGCTGCACTAGCTCCACTCCACACAATGCCGGTCACTAACGACAGCAGCAGAGTGACGGAAAGGAGCAAGGACAGCGCTTTCCTTGCGTAAGGACTTTTGGTCATGTTGCATATTCCTCCTTGCTAATTACATATTGCGCTATGTTGAGGTTCACCACCATTATACAAATTTTTTTCGTCATTTTCTATTGCACAATGTATCCAACATGTGATAGAATGTAACTAATGCAACAACTTTTGCCAATCAAAGGAAAAGGAGGAAATGCATGGAACGCATATCCTATCACTATCAGCATGACCTACCATTGCGCAACCGGCATTTTGTCGATCTCAATCCGCTGGAGGTGGGAGCAGAGCAAACAAGCCCCGGTTTTAGCGTAGGGCCATACACTCGTCAGCATTACCTCATCCATTACATATTGTCCGGGAAAGGGCGTTTTTTGATCAACGGCACGAAGTATACGGTTAAGGCAGGGGAATTCTTTCTTATCCGTCCTGACGATATCACCCGCTACGTAGCTGACGAGGAGGATCCGTGGCACTACGTGTGGGTGGGCTTTGACGGCACTTTGGCACAAAAATTTAATACAATGCCTCTGGTCAATAAGATGGCGCCGGGTCTGTGGATGGAAATCCGGCAGGCACTCCTCCAGGAATTTGCCGGCTGGGAAGGAATGAAGGAGGAGTATATCGTTATGATGCTCCACCGCATTATGGCGGAGTTGTTTGCCGAACGCTCCTCCTCCAAAACGGAAGCGCATTATGCCAGCCGGGTACGCACCTACATACAGACCTCTTATGCACAAAACATCACGGTGCAGGGCATCGCCGATATGTTCTCGCTGGATCGTCGCTACCTGACCCGGCTGTTTAAAAACCGCTACGGCTTGACCATCCAGGAGTACCTACTTAAGATGCGGCTGGAAAACGCGGCTCGCCTGCTGTTGGCCGGTCACTCGGTGTCGGAAAGTGCGGCGCTTTCCGGATACCGGGAACGCTCGCATTTTTCCCGGATGTTCCATCAGCACTTTGGAGAATGGCCGCAGGAATACGCCCAAAACAGGAAATAAGAAAAAGCGACATTCCGTCACGGAATGTCGCTTTTTCTATAGGTAGTTTTAATCCTCAATAAGAACCTCGTGACCGGTGCAGGCGGACTTATAGATGGCGTCCAGGATCTGCATCAGGCGCAGGCCGTCGATAGCAGGGGAACGGCACTCGGCTTTGCCCAGCAGACAATCCACGTAGTGATCGATCTCCTTTTTGAACAGGCCGCCAAAAGATAGGGCGGTCTCCGCTTGGATCTCGGTGTTAACCATATAGCCGTTGGCCGTGCTGTACAGATGCAGACTGGGGTTGATCTTAGCGCCGCCCTTGGTGCCGAACAGCTCGATTTCGCCCTTATTAGAGTGCTCCATATCCAGAGAGAAAGAGGCTTCTACATTAATGACCTTGCCGTCATCAAAACGAATAAGCGCCGTCGCCAGATCCTCCACGTCGTAGGTGCGCTCCTTGCCGGCATCGACCGAGGCATAGCCTACCTTGGTCTTGAGACCGGGACGATCCTTGAGCTTGTCGAAGGTGGCACCGTACACCGATACCGGCTTGGGGTTGCCAAAGGCGTAGCGCACAAAGTCGATGACGTGCACGCCCAGGTCGATGAGGGGGCCGCCGCCGGACAGCTCCTTGTTGGCAAACCAGCCACCGGGACAGCCGTTGCGGCGCAGATAGGCCACCTTGGAATAATAGAACTCACCGAAGTAATCCGCCTTAATAAAATCCTGCAGCACGTCCATATCGTTGCCGTAACGGCGAACGAAGCCGATCATCAGCAGACGGCCAGATTCCTCCGCTGCTGCGATCATGGCCTTGGCTTCCTCCGCATTCATGGCCATGGGCTTCTCGCACAGCACGTCCTTGCCGGCCTTGAGGGCGGCAATGGTGCAGGGAGCGTGGCCGTTATTCCAGGTGCACACGCTGACAGCGTCCAGCTCGGGGAGCTTAACCATCTCGTTGACGTCGGTAAACAGATGGGTCACCCCGTGGGTCTCCCCTTGGTTTTTGAGCCGTTCTTCGTTAATATCGCAAAAAGCGTAAAGCTCCACGTTGGGGTTCTGCCTGTAGGCACGGATATGCTCCTGGGCAATGCCGCCCACGCCAATGATACCTACTTTAATCTTCTTATCCATCGCCGCACACTCCTTACTGATTGATAATACCCTTGAGGAAGGTAACGGCATCGCCGATATCCTTCATGGGATCGGCACCGGCCTCTCTCTCGATGGTTAGATACCCCTTATAGCCGATATCCTCCAACGCCTTAAGGTAGGTGGGGAAGCCCACGTTGCCTTCGCCCAGAGGCACCTCCCGGAAAGCCGTCTCCTTCTCAATGTTCTCCGGGCGAGGGGTAACGCCGTAAATGTACTCGGGGTTATCCTGGAAGATCATCACGCCGTCCTTGGCGTGGGTATGGACAATGTAGTCCTTCAGGTTATGCACCGCTTCCACCGGATCGTCCGCCACCACCATGACCAGATTGGCAGGGTCCAGATTAACGCCCACGCCACGGGACCCAAGACCGTCCAGGAAGGTCTTGAGCACGGCGCTGGGTTCCGGGCCGGTCTCTATAGCAAAATGAGACCCCATGCTGTCCGCATAACGAGCCAGCTCACCGCAAGCGTCCTGCATCACCGCATAACGGGGATGCGTCGGATCAGAGGGCACCACGCCGATGTGGGTGGTCACCACATCGGTACCCAGCTCCTTGGCCAGATCCAAAATACGCTTGGAGCGCTCGATGAGGTCGGGGTTGAGATCCGGGTTGCCGAAGCCGTGACCCAGGTCGCCGCACAGTGCGGAGAAACACAGACCGTGATCTTGTACCTTGCGCAAAAGCTCACGCCGTTTATCGGGAGTCAGCGCCTCGGGCGTAAAGTCGCCATGGACGGTGTACAGCTGCAAGCCCTGTGCACCAACCTTAACAGCACAATCCAACGCCTCATCCAGAGGCTTGCGGAAGGAATCCAGCATCACGCCGATCGGAAATTGATACATGTAAACACCTCGTTTCTCAGAATAAAAGCAACGCTTACAATTGTCATTATATACGTTCTCCTTGCTGTGTGCAAGCCGAAAATCGAAAATCTTTTTGGTGATATTGCTGTGTTTTTTCGCTATCTTGCTTTTTCTTGCTTTTTCAACCGATTTTGTGTATACTGCAAAGAGAAGACAGGAAAGGAGGGGGCACGATGATCCACATGACGGCCGACGGTCTGCGCAACTATCTGACCGGCAGGAAACATCATCCTACTCTGGTGGTGGGACACCCAGCGCCGGATGGAGATGCGGCGGTTTCCAGCGTGATGGAGGGATGGCGTCGGCAGGTCACCGAAGGCATCTCTACCCTACCGGTGTTGCTGTGTGACACACTGCCGGCAGAGGTGGCGTGGCTGTTTGGCGATCTGGCTGCACTTCTCTGCCGACAGCTTCCAGCGGACGGGGGGCCGGTTGTGCTGACAGATCATCACGTGGCGCCCCACTTTGGCGACCGGGTTATGGCTATCGTCGATCACCATCTGCCTGCTCCCGGCACCGATCTGTCCGGGGTGGATGCCTGTATACGCCCGGTGGGGGCTACCACCTCAATGATCGCCACCGCCTGGCAACAGCAAGGGCTGCTGCCCGACCCCACGGTAGCCAGAATCCTGCTGGGAGGGATCCTGCTGGACACCGAAGGACTGACCCCTCGTAAGACCACCGAGGAAGACCGGCAGGCGGTATCCTGGCTAACGCCGTTAAGCGGAGAAAGGCCCACCGTCCTCTATGCACAGCTGCTGGACCGTCTGCTCAGCGAGACAGATATCACCACCCTCTATCAAAGGGATCACCGGGTGTACCACGGGGACAGCATCGGGTTTGCGATCCTTAAGGTGTGGCGCAACGCCCTGCCGGATAAGAAAACGGTACGGCATCTGCTGGCCACCGAAACAGCCGCCGCCAAGCGACAGCTATGCGTGGCCAAGATCGCTCTGTACGACACCAGCGGAGTGCAGGAGGAATACTACCTGACCGCCGGAGAGAAAGCGACGTGCGAGCGATTCCTCAGTACCGTGCTTGAGCAAGCCAAGGGCGAGGCCCGGCGGATAGCCGAGGACGAGGTGTTTTTGCCTGCCGGGTGTCCCCGTCACGGACGCAAATGGTATGCTCGCCACTTGTTGCAAATTTTAACTAAAAAAATATGAAAAACTCTGTTTTTGGGCTTTTATTTTCGAATTTAATGTGATAGAATGAGGTTATATCGTAGGAAAGGGCGTTAAAAATGGATGCTATGACCAAAAAGGAGCTGTCGATCATCGCCACCAAGATCCGCATGGCGATCATCGAGGGTACCTACCACGCCAAGAGTGGCCATCCCGGCGGCTCCCTGTCCATTGCGGACGATCTGGCGTATCTGTACTGGAAAGAAATGAACATCGATCCCACCGACCCCAAAAAGGCTGATCGGGATCGTTTTGTGTTGTCCAAGGGACATGCGGCGCCTGCGCTGTACGGTGCTTTGGCGTTGCGTGGCTTCTTTGATGCCGATCTTATCCCGACCCTGCGCCAAGTTGGCTCCATTCTGCAAGGTCATCCGGACATGAAGCATATCCCCGGTGTGGATATGTCCTCCGGCTCGCTGGGGCAAGGCATCTCCTGCGCCGCCGGCATGGCGCTGGGGGCCAAGCTCAGCGGCGACAGCTTCCGGGTATATACCATCCTGGGAGATGGCGAGATTCAGGAAGGTCAGGTATGGGAAGCGGCCATGTATGCCGCCGCCAAAAAGCTGGATAACCTGACGGTTATCGTGGATAACAACAACCTGCAGATCGACGGCACGGTGGAAGAGGTTAACTCCCCTTATCCCATTCCGGAGAAGTTTGCCGCCTTCGGCTTCCACGTCATTGAGATCGACGGCAACGATCTGGAACAGATCGAAGCCGCTTTTGCCGAGGCGCGTACCATCAAGGGTAAGCCCACCGCCATCATCCAGAAGACGGTCAAGGGCAAAGGTGTCTCCTTTATGGAAAATCAGTGTTCCTGGCACGGCAGCGCCCCCAAAAAGGAAGAATACGACAAGGCCATGGCGGAGCTGACCGCCAAGCTGCAGGAATGGGAGGGCTGAGACATGGCGGACATAATCAAAAAAGCAACCCGTGACGCCTACGGCGAAGGGCTGGTCGAGCTGGGGGCAGAGTACCCCAACCTGGTGGTGCTGGATGCTGATTTAGCGGCGGCCACCAAGACCGGCACCTTTAAGAAAGCATACCCCGACCGGTTCATTGATACCGGTATCGCCGAGAGCAACATGATGAGCGTGGCGGCCGGTCTGGCCACCACCGGCAAGATCGTGTTTGCCTCCTCCTTTGCGATGTTTGCCGCCGGACGTGCCTTTGAGCAGGTGCGCAACTCCATCGGCTACCCCCACCTGAATGTGAAGATCGGCGCCACCCACGCCGGCATCTCGGTAGGCGAGGACGGTGCCACCCATCAGTGCTGTGAGGACATCGCTCTG
>SVPB01000032.1:0-4252 GCA_015066065.1 Oscillospiraceae bacterium
TGGTCTCAGCCAGCATGGCGAAACCGGTCTGACGACATGCATACACGTCGTTGTGGTCGCCGAAAATGCTCAGCGCGTGGCTGGCCAGAGTACGGGCAGACACGTGGAACACGCAGGGCAGCAGTTCGCCGGCGATCTTGTACATGTTGGGGATCATCAGCAGCAGGCCCTGAGAAGCGGTGTAGGTGGTGGTCAGAGCGCCGGCCGCCAAAGAGCCGTGCACCGTACCGGAAGCACCTGCTTCGGATTCCATCTCCGCCACCTTAACGGTGGTACCAAAGATGTTTTTCTGGCCAGCGGCAGCCCACTGGTCAACGTAGTCGGCCATGGGGCTGGAAGGGGTAATAGGATAAATACCCGCAACCTCGGTAAACGCATAGGATACGTGAGCCGCAGCGTTGTTACCGTCCATGGTCTTAAACTTTCTTGCCATAGAGATTGTCCTCCTTCTTAGGATTGAATTTGGTCACTATGCGCAGAGTGAGTCCTCTGTACATACCACTCGATATAATAGCACAATTTCTTTACCTTGTAAAGTGGAAAAATGAGAATTTTGTTAAAATTCCACCATTATTTTCCTCCGTTTCCCCCTCATGCCATTTCTTTGTAGATGTCCTGCATATACCGGTCGATGCTGGCCAGCTCATCGGCACATATCTTCAGCTTCATCCGATCGATTTCCACATTGGATCGGTTGGATTTATACATAAGCTCGTGCTCCAGGCTGGCCCAGGCATCCATAGCTACGGTACGCAGCTGGATCTCCACCGGCACCTCCTCGGTGGTCAGAGACGTCTGCACCGGCAATCGAATGACCAGATGAAGACTGCGATAGCCATTTTCCTTTGGTTCTCGTATGTAATCCGACACCCGTTCCACCGTGAAATTATCCTGCTTCATAATGATTTCTGCCAGATGGTAGACGTCATCAATGTAGTTGCATATAACCCGGACACCGGCGATATCCCGTACGTTGTCACGGATGCCGTCTGCTGTCAAAGGATAGCCCCGGCGATGCGCTTTTTCCAGGATGCTCTCCACCGTTTTCATGCGGCATTCCATATGGTGGATAGGGTTGTGATCATACTCGGTGCGGAACTGATCATCCATAAATTCCAGCCGGGCACACACATCCCGCATACCGCCACGATAAAGCACGATCAGCCGATGCAGATGCTCATATAGCTCCTTGGGAGTACGGCTGTTGGCAGCCGCCGCATCCATAACTCGTTTAAAGTCGCTGTAACGAGCTTTTTTCTCCAGTATCACAACGCTCGACCTCCCTTGCATTGCGGTCATTGTATCAATCAAGAATGACGTGGGTATGATTAGTTTGAAAACAAACTGTGAATGACGGCATACAGCTGTGTTAAATCGTCAGCCATCGCCTCTGCTCCGGCCTGCTCCAGTTCCGGCCGATCGCCATAGCCGTACAACACGCCCACCGCCCGAAGACCGCAGGCGTGAGCACCGTCCACATCGTGATGACGATCGCCGATCATCAGGGCGTTTTGCCGGGTTATGTCCGGATGATGCTCCATGACGTACCGGATCACATCAGCCTTGGTTGGCCGGCTTTCCTGCAAGGTGTTTCCCCCAACAAAATCAAAGTAAACGTCCAGGCCAAAATGGGCCAATATCTGTACGGTGAACTCCTCCGGCTTGGAGGTCGCCACCATCAGCCGGAAGCCCTCCTCCTGCAATCGATGCAGGAAATCCTCAATCCCCGGATACGGCTTATTTTCGAACATCCCTTTAGTGGAAAACCGTTCCCGGTAGTACAGCAACGCTTGCTTCGCCTGCCCTTCGGATAGGCCGTGAAACTGCATAAAAGACGGCACCAAGGGAGGACCAATATAAGGATATAGCTCCTCCCTGCTTTGGGGTTCCACGCCGAAACGGCGCAAAGCGTATCCCACGCAGTTGGTGATCCCTTCACCCGGGTCGGTCAGAGTGCCATCAAGATCAAACAGAAGATATCGTTGCATAGGACATCCCTCCTCTTGTACATTCTACCAGACAAACAAAAGATTGGCAAGATTATGGCTTGCACTTTTCACAAAAACATGCTACCATTGGAGTAACATCATACTGAAGGAGAGATCACCCATGGAAGCCGTTATTTTCACCATTATCATCCTCGTTCTGATCGTCGCTTTTTCCTGCATCCGCATCGTGCCGCAGGCCAGCGAGTATGTCATCGAACTATTAGGCAAATACCGGTGCACCTGGTCGGCCGGCCTGCACTTTAAGATTCCGATTCTGGAGCGAGTAGCCCGCAAGATCACCCTCAAAGAGCAGGTGTTGGACTCCCCTCCCCAGCCGGTCATCACCAAGGATAACGTGACCATGCAGATTGACACGGTGGTGTACTACCGCATTTTCGATGCCAAGCTGTACACCTACGGCGTGGTCAATCCGGTCAACGCCCTGGCCAACCTCACCGCCACCACCTTGCGTAATCTGGTGGGCGAGCTGGAGCTGGATGGCACCTTGACCTCCCGTGACACCATCAACGGTAAGATGACCGCCATACTGGATGAAGCCACCGATCAATGGGGCATCAAGGTGGGGCGTGTGGAGCTAAAAAACATCATTCCTCCCAAAGAAATCCAGATGGCCATGGAAAAGCAGATGAAGGCCGAGCGTGATCGTCGTGAGACATTGCTCCAGGCAGAAGGACATAAAGCGGCCGCCATCACCCGTGCCGAAGGCGAAAAGCAAGCGGCTATCCTGGAGGCGGAAGGTGTGCGCGATGCCACCGTTGCCCGTGCTGAAGGTGAAGCCAAAGCGGTTCTGCTGGCGCGTCAGGCCGAAGCGGAAGGCATCCGCTTGCTGCGCGAAGCCGGCGCAGACGCCGCCGTGCTGGAGCTGAAGAAGTACGAGGCGCTGGTGCGTCTGTCCGATGGCCGTGCCTCCAAGATCATCATCCCCACCGATACGGTCAGCGCGGTCACCCGAAACGTAATCTTTAGCGAATCCTCCGGTTTAGGCGATACCACCGATCCCGATACCAGCGAAAACAAAGTGGCCCCTCGGCCGGATCCCTGCTGTGACTAATTACGTAAGTAAGGAGTTTTAGGATGAAGCTCAACTATAAACGGACCATATTCGTTGGCTTTGCCTTCTTTTTGATCAGCGCCTTCTGGCAGGCGTACGACAGCATCATTGCACTAACGCTGACCAATAAATTCGGCATGCCGCAGGCTTATTCCGGCATTATTATGGCGCTGGACAATGTGCTGGCGCTGTTTATGCTGCCGCTGTTTGGCGCTATCTCCGACCGGTGTGCCACCCGTATGGGGAAGCGCACTCCCTTTGTCCTGGTAGGTACCCTGTTGGCGGCAGTCGCCTTTATCGGTCTTTCCTTTGTCGACAACATGCAGCTGACCAATATCGCTGACGTATCCGAGATCGACTCGACCGCTTCTCTTGAAGTGCTTTACGACTACGACTATGGCGACACCGTATTAAAAACCACCGACGGCACCGCTTACCGTGTCACGGACTTTGACAAAGCCACCTTCCTTTCCATCCGCACCGACACCAAATGGGATATAAACGGCGTGGATATTACCTCCGACAGCACCTATACCGGTGAGGTCATCAGCCCCTATGCTGATTACGTTGCGCCGGCCCGCCAGGCCTACGCCTGGCAAGCAACCATGAACAGCCCTCAGACGCTCATTTTCTTCGTAGGACTGTTGCTGGTACTGCTCATTTCCATGGCCACCTTCCGTTCCCCTGCCGTCGCATTGATGCCGGACGTCACCCCCAAACCTCTGCGCAGCAAGGGGAACGCCATCATCAATCTCATGGGGGCCGCCGGTGGCATCATCGTGCTGGGATTAGGCATTGTTTTTGGCACCGGTAGTGCCAAAAACGGGCTGATGAGCTATACGGTATTCTTTAGTAGCATTGCCGCTATAATGATCGGTTCACTGGTTGTGTTCCTGCTGACCGTCCACGAAAATCGCTTTGTGCAGGAGATGGTGGAGGAGTCCAAGCAACTGGGCATTGACGAGTCGGACACACCGGAAAATCGCGCCCAACGCTCCCTTTCGCGTGGCGAGATCGTCTCTTTGCTGCTGATCCTCGCCTCCGTGGCACTGTGGTTTATGGGATATAACGCTGTTTCTTCCAAATATTCTGTTTATGCCACCAACATCCTGCAGAAGGACTACAACACCACCCTGATTATCGCCCAGGCGGCCGCCATCGTCTCCTACCTGCCCGTCGGTATGATTGCCTC
>SVPB01000032.1:4262-19434 GCA_015066065.1 Oscillospiraceae bacterium
TTGCCTCCAAAATCGGCCGCAAGAAGTGCATCGTCACCGGTATCATCATGCTGGGGACCGCTTTTGGTTCCGCTTATTTTATCGGGCCGGACACCCCAACGCTGTTAATGAATCTCCTGTTCGCCTTAGCCGGCATCGGCTGGGCCACCATTAACGTCAACTCCTTCCCCATGGTGGTGGAACTGGCACGGGGCGGCAATGTGGGTAAGTTTACGGGGTACTACTATACCGCCTCGATGGCGGCGCAGGTGCTGACCCCCTTCTTCAGCGGTTTCCTTATGGACAGTGTCGGCATGACCATCCTGTTCCCCTACGCCACCATCTTCGTGGCTTGCTCCTTTGTGACCATGCTGTTTGTGAAGCACGGCGACACCAAAGCCGAGGCCAGAGCCTCGGTGCTGGAAAACTTTGACGTGGAGGACTAAGGTGATAACGCTCTATATCGTATTAGGCTGCCTGGCAGGCGCCGTATTGCTGCTGTATCTGACAGCCATTTATCCCGGTCGCCGGCGGAATATTGCTCCTTTTGACCGCACGCCATGTGCGCACCGAGGACTGCACAACCTATCGGAGGGAGTGCCAGAAAACTCCTTGGCTGCATTCCGTTGCGCCCGTGAGCACGGCTATGGCGTTGAGCTGGATATTCAATTTACTGCCGACAAGCAGATTGTCGTATTTCACGACAAGACCCTATCCCGTATGTGTGGAGTCAATAAGCGAGTGGATGCCCTGACCTACGCTGAACTGCAGCAGCTAACCTTGGGCGATACCCAAGAGCGTATACCGCTGTTGTCCGACGTGCTGAAGGTGTTGGTGGATACCCCTATCATCTGTGAAATCAAGAGCCACGGTGCTTTAGGCGACGCTACCCTGTGCGAAGCTGCCCTGCCGCTGCTGAAAGCCTATCCGGGGCCGCTGTGTGTGGAATCCTTCAACCCATTGATGATCCGTTGGTTTCGGCAGAACAGCCCCGAAATCATACGGGGCGTGCTGTCTATGATTTTCAAGGATAATGAAGAGGTATCCCCCTCGCAAGGGAAGCTGTTGACCGCCTTACTGACCAACTTCCTCAGCCGACCGGATTTTATCGCCTTTCAGCACACCGATAAACGTGCCTTTTCTTTCCGGATCTGCCGCCGCCTTTTCCGGGCACATACCATTGCATGGACGGTGCGCAGTCAGCAAGCCCAGGAGACATCCCGTGATCTTTTTGACAACATCATCTTTGAGAAGTACCTGCCGGAAACGGAGGCGAACGACCGTGGGTAAGCTAATGGCTGTCGCTGTATTACTGTTATACCTATGCGGTTGTAGTGCGGCGGGGTCTGCCCCTTCCTCTTTCACGCCAACCACCGGCAAAGCGACCACCTCCTCACAAACAACCACGACCGCTGCCCCTTCTATGACTACCGTCACCTTGGGGCACGATGATCCCGGACGGGATTACGGCACCCCGGACATTGACGTCGCCTTTGACCGGAACAAAGCGCAACAGGTGCTGGAGTTGATGAACAAAGCACGTTCCGATGCCGGTCTTTCTCCGCTTGTCATGGACGAAGGCGCAATGATGGAGGCAGCCAAGACAAGAGCCAAGGATATCACCGTGGCTTTTGGTCATTACAGACCCAACGGTGACGGATTTTTCACGGTGTTTCAGCAATATCACGTGGATTACAAGGCCGCCGGTGAAAATCTGGCCGCCGGACAGCCCACCGCCAGCATCGCCTTTAACAGTTGGTGGAAATCCGAGACTCACCATGCCAACATGATGAACGCCCATTTCACCCATGTCAGTATCGCCGTTACCGAGTATAACGGGGAGCTTTTCTGGGTACAGTTGTTCAGAAAATAAAAAGAAGCCCCGGCCGGGGGCTTCTTTTTATTTTAATAATCACGCCATCGATAAACGCCAACACCTGCTCTTGAAAGAACCTAAGAACATATGTTATACTGCTTAAGAAACAAGAAACTCGAACGATTTACCGATTGGTAAAAGTTCGAGTTTGCATGCTTTGGTGCGGGTAAGAGGACTTGAACCTCCACCGAATTGCTCCGATATGAACCTGAATCATACGCGTCTGCCAGTTCCGCCATACCCGCATATTGAATTGTCGTTCCCTGCGGAACGTGTTGTATTATAACGCAGGCAGGGTGGTTTGTCAATAGGTTTTTGAAAATCTTTTTGAAAAAAATTATTCGGATCATTTTTGTGGAATATCCTCTTTCTTTTTGTAAGGGAATCTGTTATAATTATCTACAACTTAGGCTATACGAAGCGGAGGCGACCGGAGTGACACATTCCCTGACAAAGGAAAAAAGCCGGGCTACACATACATTCTTGCTCATCTTGGGGCTGGCGGCCTTAATGTTCCTGCCCTTTCTCCTCTACAATCGAGGGATTTTTATCTACTACGGCGACTACAACGCCCAGCAGATCCCTTTCTATCAGCTGGCGCACGATGCGGTACGCAGTGGAAACATCGGTTGGAACTGGTACACCGACCTGGGCGCCAACTTCATCGGCTCCTATTCTTTCTATCTGTTGGGCAGTCCCTTCTTCTGGCTGACCCTCCCCTTCCCCAACAGCTGGCTGCCGTACATGATGGCCCCCCTGCTCATCCTCAAAATAAGCCTTGCCGGATGGGCCTGTTATCTGTATATCAGCCGATTTGTCAAACCTCGCATGGCGATGATCGCCGGCATACTGTACGCCTTCTCCGGATTTTCATTGTACAACATTTTCTTTAATCATTTTCATGAGGCCATGATCTGGTTCCCGTTGATGCTGTTAGGGCTGGAACAGTACATGACCGAAGGACGCCGGGGCCTCTTCGCCGTTTCGGTGTTTCTCAGCGCCCTGTCCAACTACTATTTCTTTATCGGTCAAGCCCTGTTCCTGATGATCTACTGGATCATACGGGCGCTGTCCGGGGAGTGGGAGCACCGTCTGCGCCGCTTCTTTGGAATATGGCTGGAAGCGCTGCTGGGGACTGCCTGCGCCGCTGTCCTATTGCTGCCCTCCTTCCTGGCGGTGGTGCAAAACAGCCGGGTGGACCAACCGTTGGAGGGCTGGGGCATCCTGCTGTATAGCACTCCTCAGCGATTGTACGATATCCTGCACAGCTTTTTCTTCCCGCCGGATCTGCCTGCTCGTGCGTTTTTTCTGCCGGATTCCAACAACAAATGGGCATCTATGACCGCCTGGATACCGGTGTTTGGATGTACCGGTGTACTGGCTTATTTTCAAAGCCGCCGGCACACCGATTGGCTGCGGCGGATGCTGACCGTGCTCCTTCTGTTCGCCCTGATCCCCGGTCTCAACGCTCTGTTTCAGATGTTCAATCAGATGTATTACGCCCGGTGGTATTATATGATGGTGCTTCTGCTCATCCTGGCCACCGTCAAGTGCTTTGACGACGAGGAAACCCTGGTAGAGTGGAAACGGCCTCTGGGATGGAGCATCGGTATTACCGTGCTGTTTTCGCTGTTCGTTGCCCTGGTACCCAAAAGCTGGGCGCCCGATGAGACCACCGGAAAAGTTACCCTGGGACTGGTGAAAGAACCGGCCTACGTCTGGGTCTATGCCGGCATCACCTTGTTCTGTCTGGTATTGACCGCCCTGCTGGTGCGCGAGCATCGGCATGATCGTGTCAATTTTGCCACCCGTTGTACCGCCGTGTGTGCTGCCGTTTCGGTCATGTTTGGCGTATGCTATCTCACCATGGGCAAGGCCATCTCCAACTACCCGGACGATTATGTCATTGACAAGCTCATACGCAACGAGGATTACGTGCTGGAGAAGGATGCCTTTTTCCGCACCGATATGCATTACGGGATGGACAACCAGGGTATGTATTGGAAGCTGCCTTGTATTCAGACCTTCCACAGCATTGTGCCCGGTTCGGTGATGGATCTGTACAAGTCCATCGGGGTAGAGCGTTCGGTCGGCTCACGTCCTGACAGTGAGACCTACGCCCTGCGGAACCTGCTGAGTGTGCGTTATCTGTTTGACTACGCACCGGGTACCAATGACGTGCAGCTATACAACAAGGATGAGAAAGATTTCTTTGTAACCGACGGCCAGACGGCCATGCCGGGATGGGTGCACCACAGCTATCAAAACGGGTTTAACATCTATGAAAACGAGCTGTTCATTCCCATGGGCTTCACCTACGATGGGTACGTGCTTCGTTCTGAGTACGAGGATCTGTCGGAATATGCCCGGCTGATGGTCATGCTCAAGGCGTTGGTGCTGGAGGACGAGGATGCCGCTAACTCCTCCCTGCCCCATCTGGATGTCCATGAGATGTGGTTTGATGAGGAATCCTATCGAAAGGATTGCGCCGACCGGTCAGCCGGTGCCGCCCATACCTTCACGGTGGATAACAACGGATTTACGGCCGTGATCACGACCGATCAGGCACAGCCGGTGTTTTTCAGCGTACCGTACGAGTCGGGATGGACTGCTACCGTTAACGGCAAACCGGCAGACATCCTCCAGGTAAACGTGGGCTTTATGGCGGTGGAGTGCCCTGCCGGGACCGACGTCACCATCCGGTTTACCTATCGTACGCCGGGGCTGAAATACGGCGCCTTCATCTCCATCGGCGCTCTGCTTTTGCTGGTCGTTTATCTACTGTGCAACCTACGGCACAACCGACGCTTACGGCCGCAACCCCCGGTAACGGATCCAGCCTTGCCGCCTGCTGTCGATGATGAAGCGCCTGCCGAAGCATCGCCTGGCGTGGAGAGTGACACCGATTTTGATCTGTATAAGCTATACCAGCCGCCTAAGGAAAATGACCAATAACGTACAAGAGGGAAGCCGCCACGTGCCGCTTCCCTCTTGCTTATTATATACCCTTGTACTTGCGACGAGTCGCCAAGCCACCACGGATGTGCCGCTGTGCCTTGTTTACCTCCAGAATGGTACGCACCTGACCGTATAGCTGCGGATCCACCTTGCGCAAGCGCTCGGAGACGTCCTTATGTACCGTGGATTTGGATACGTGAAACTTTTTTGCCGCCGCACGAACGGTGGCGCCCGTTTCCAGAATATACTCACCCAAACACACGGCACGTGCTTCGCTCAACTCTCTCATACCATCAACTCCTAACCGGTCTACTTCAATGTATGAGTCAAGAGCGAATAATATGACTAAAGGTATGACCTTAGGTAGCCTGCTGCTCCGTTTCACCGGCAACGGCGCCATCCAAGCCAAAGCTTACCTGCAATGCCCGGTCTATGCGACGCATGGACACGTCATCCAGACGCCCCATGTGCTCCTTAAGACGACGCTTGTCCAACGTGCGGATCTGCTCCAGCAGTACGATGGAGTCTCGTTGCAGGCCGCTGCCCGTAGCTTGAAGCTGAATATGGGTGGGCAACCGTGTCTTATCCTTCTGGCTGGTGATGGCCGCCGCTATGACCGTAGGACTAAACCGATTGCCAACATCGTTTTGCACGATCAGCACCGGACGAGTGCCCCCCTGCTCCGACCCAACCACCGGACTTAGATCGGCATAGTAAATATCCCCACGATGTACCGTCATAATGATCACCTCTTATGTTCTGTGGCCGTTTGCTTCTGTCTACAGTATGGCCGTTTCGCGACCGCATTATGCCGCCGACACCAAATTTCTGTAGGACAAGGTCTACACTACAGCCTATGCTAAAAACGCAGGCGAGGTGAAAAAAAGAAGCCGTCGGCCGACGGCTTCTTTTTTATTCTATTCGGTTTTGCCCGAAGATGGTAAACGCTTCATCCCGGTAAAGGATGCCCTCAGTTCGTTTTCCGGTACAGAGAGAGACTGCGGCAGACCGGTGTCGGGATCGCATATCAACGTATACGACATTTCGCCAATGGCCCCCGTATAGGTGGAGCCCGTCTCCGACAAGACCCCTTCCCGGTGCGGTGCTCTTAAGACCTGGAGCATGTTCTTAATCAAAGCGCCCTCCGGCACGGCTTTTTCCTGCAGTTCGACGGTAACACCGGCCAGCTCCATCGCCATCTGCTGTCCATCCCAGCTGAGTACAATGCCGGAAAGTGTCTCCGGTCGGGCAAACTCCAGCAGAAGCTTACCGTTGTCCAGGCAGGTCATCTGCCCTTCCACCGACAGCTCCCGATAGTCGATCACCGCATATCCGGTGATGCCGTCGGTCACGGGGACCACCCCGGTGCCACCGGCAGAACAGCCAACCAACAGTAAAGACAACAAGCAGCAAAGCCAGACACCCATCTGCAGAAAAAACCGTTTCATAAGCAAGGCCCCTATTTCTCAAAATTAAGAAACAGGCCTCCCAGCTCCTCAATGATATCCGACGGCAACATACTGTGCTGTGACAGGCGTTCCGCTGCTCGGTCACCAGCCGCACCATGAAGGTACACACCGCACACGGCGGCGTAATAGGGATCCATCCCCTGCGCCACCAGCGAGCCAATGATGCCGGCCAGTACGTCACCGCTGCCGCCTGTGGCCATACCGGGGTTACCCGTCTCATTGACCAGCAGAGGGCGACCGGGTGCGGCTACCAGAGTCCGATGGCCCTTAAGCACCAAAACGGCATGAAACTCATCCGCAAAGCGACGGGCGATCTGCGCGCGATTCTGCTGTACTTGTGTCACGGATATCTCCAGCAGTCGTGCCATTTCGCCGGGATGCGGTGTCAGAATAAGAGGAGAAGAAGCTGTTTCCTCTAACAATGTATGCGCTGAAACCGCATTTATGCCGTCTGCATCCAGTATGAGGGGGCAACACAGTCGGTGTCGCAAAGAACGTACTAATGACTGGGTCTGTTCGTGGGTTCCGATGCCGCAGCCAAGCACCACAGCGTCGGCAGTGGCCGCCCGATTCAGGATGGCTTCTTCCGCGTCCGCCGCAAAGGTACCTTCCTCCGTTTCTGGCAGGGGGGCAAACACCGCTTCCGGCAGGACGGGAGCCATGATTGGATATAGAGAGTGAGGAACCGCCGCCGTCAAAAGGCCAACGCCGCTACGCAGAGCGCCCCGGGCACACAGCAGGGCCGCCCCTGCCATGCCGTAGCTGCCGCACACCGTCAACAAGCGACCGTACGTCCCCTTGTGGCTGTCTGCCAAACGAGGTGTCAGGCAAGAACGCACCAGCTCCGGCGTGATCGATCGCTCCCCTAACACCTGCTCGACAATATCCGAGGCAATACCGATATCCAGCACTCGGATGGCACCGGCCACGCCTGCGTCTAACCCTACCTTCACCGCCGTAAAGGTGAGGGTAACATCGGGTAAAAACGCATCCGGCTCCGCCGCCGATCCGTCTGCCGGCACACCGCTGGGCATATCCACCGCTACCTTGTAGCCGGTCGCCTTGTTCATGCGCTGGATCAATGGGGCTATCTCCGCAGAAAAAGGGCCGTGAAAGCCTACACCGTATACGCAATCAACCAGCAATGCCGCATCACCAATGGCCGCACTACAAAGATATGGTTCCTCCTGATAATCCAGCACGTTGACGGCCGCCGGGAGCATCCGTTCATTGAGAGAGCCGATGGCGGTAGCCGCTGGACCTTGTGCACGGATAAGGGTAACCGACGCTGACGCCGCCAGATGGCGTGCGATCACGTAGCCGTCGCCGCCGTTGTTCCCTTTGCCGCAGACGATAGTGATACGAGAAGCGGCAAGGCCGGGTAAACATTCTTCCCTAATCCAGTTGGCCGCCGTGCGGCCAGCGCGTTCCATCATGTCCTCATAGCGATAACCGTGCTGGTTGGCTAGCTCTTCGATCTGACGCATCTGTGCGCCTGTCGCTGCTTTCATGGGAGTCGCTCCTTTCTATGTGCAAAAAATGCCATACCGCCGCTGAACGGCAGAATGGCATTAGGCTTAAAGAATAATACCGGCTGCGGCGGCGGCGTTATGCGTGTCTCGCTTGACCAACTGATCTTCCAAGCCACCATAGAATGCGCCCAGCACACGCTCATTGGGGTGAAACACCACCAGCGTGCGGCCATTCTTCTTGCTGTGATAGGTGAAGTACCACAAGCCGGATTCCTGAAGGGATTCCGCCGCCATCACCACCCTCTGATAGCCGTGGGTGCTCACCTTGGCATCATAAGGTAACAAAGCCTGGATCTTGCGGCCGGCTACCGACACAATGCGCTTACGCTTACGCTTGGAGATAATGAGATCAATATCGATATCACCGTTGGTGACGCAATACTCAAACTCCTTATTCTGCGCGGTGATAAGCAACCAGGCGACATATATCACACCCACCGAAACAAACGCTCCTATGGGGTAAAGGAAATAGAAGAAAAATACGCTCAGCGCAATACCGACCAGCAGCGTACCAACCACAATCAGCCACTCCACAGCCGTTTTTTTCTTCTTGACAATCTGCTCAAAAAAAGTATCCATATCCTCGCAGGCTCCTTAACTCTTTTTTCTCATTATAGACCATCCGTCGGTGGATTACAATGAAAAAACTGTAAATTTTACAAAAAAGCGGACGAACGATGAATCCGTCCGTCCGCTTTGACATCATTCGGCCAGCAGTGAGCACAGTTTATTGGAGAAAGCTACCGGATCCTCCACACTCATCCCCTCAATGAGTAACGCCTGATCGTACAGCAAGGAGGCGTACACCGCCAGGGTATCCGCATCGTCTGCCAGAGCAGTCAGTTTACGATAGATAGGATGGTTTTCGTTGATTTCCAGCACACGCTGTGCTTGCACCTTGTTTTCGCCGGGCTGGGAGTTGAGCACCTTTTCCATCTCAAGAGATACCTCGCCTTCGCTGGTCAAGCAAACGGGGTGGGTCTTGAGTCGCCGGGAAGCACGCACCGCCTGCACCTTGCCGGACAAAGCCGCCGTCATAGCATCGAACAGCGCCGTCTGCTCCTCGGTAGGCTCCGCCGTCTCATCGGCAGGCAGATCAAAGCCCAGATCTCCGGCCGAAACGGAACGGAACTCTTTTTCGGCGTAGCTGTGGAGAATCTTGAGTGCAAACTCATCCACATCCTCGGTCAAATATAGGATTTCGTAACCGCGATCCGCCACCGCTTCGGTCTGAGGCAGAGCAGCCGCTTTTTCTACCGTCTCACCGCAGGCGTAGTAGATATACTTCTGCTCGTCCTTCATACGGGAGACATACTCCTCCAAAGTGACCGGCTTCTTCTCATGAGAAGAAACGAACAGCACCAGATCCTGCAGCACATCCTTGTGGGTGCCAAAATCAGAATACAACCCATATTTGAGCTGTAAACCAAAGTTTCTGAAAAACTTCTCGTATTTTTCACGCTCATTATTGCGCATGGCCAGTAATTCTGTGTGGATCTTCTTCTCCAGGCGGCCGGCAATCACCTTGAGCTGTCGGTCATGCTGCAGCATCTCACGGGAAATGTTCAGCGACAGATCCTGCGAATCCACCAAGCCCTTGACGAAACCGAAGTAATCCGGCAGAAGGTCAGCACACTTATCCATGATCAGCACACCGCTGGCGTACAGCTGCAAGCCTTTTTCGTACTCACGGGTGTAATAATTATACGGTGCTCTCGCCGGAATAAACAGCAAAGCGTTATAGGTGGCAGCCCCTTCGGTGGAAGAATAGATGACCCGATCCGGATCTTCAAAATCCATAAACTTTTCCTTGTAAAAAGCGTGGTATTCCTCAGGAGTCACTTCGCTCTTGCTCTTACGCCACAACGGCACCATGCTATTGAGCGTTTCTTCCTCCGTATAGGTTTCGTACTGCTGCGGATCGTCCTGCTTCTGGCGGCTCTTCTCTACCTCCATGCGGATGGGATAGCGGATATAATCGGAATATTTTTTTACCAGCGACTGCAGACGATAGGATTCCAGGAACTCGTCGTAGTTTTCCTCTTCCGTGTTGGCCTTGATGTGCAGACTGATCTCGGTGCCGGTGGCATCCTTCACGCCCGGTTCCACCGTATAGCCTGCCGCACCCTTGGAACGCCACACCCAAGCTTCCTCGCTGTCAAACCGTCGGCTGGTCACGGTAACACAATCCGCCACCATGAAAGCCGCATAGAACCCTACGCCAAACTGGCCGATGATATCCATGCCGTCTTTCTGTTCGTTTTCCGTCTTAAAAGCCAGGGAGCCACTCTTAGCAATGGTTCCCAAATTAGCTTCCAGCTCTTCCTTGGACATACCGATGCCATTATCGCTGATCGTCAGGGTGCGGGTATCCTTATCCACAGCCAGACGGATGGTAAACTCTTCCCGGCCAACACCGGTGACGGCACCGGTCAGAGACTGGTAATAAAGCTTATCCAGCGCATCACTGGCATTAGAAATAAGCTCCCGTAAGAAGATCTCTTTGTGGGTGTAAATAGAGTTGATCATCAGGTCAAGAAGCCGCTTGGATTCGGCCTTAAACTGCTTGGTCGCCATACGTCATTACCTCGATATATCATTATTAGCACTCTATCGAACCGAGTGCTAATATAGCATACCCCATTCTGCCGTAAAGTGCAAGGGGTTTTTGTAAATAAATTGTTAAAACGAAAAAAATGGCAGATATTTTACGGTTTCTATTTGTTTTTGCGTAAATATATGGTATAATAGATGAAATATAAGCACGAGGTGAGCAACATGATATGGCACAGTCACTCCGTCGACGAAGTACTGATGGAACTGAACACCGACCGGCAAGCCGGGCTCTCCGTTGCCGTCGCCTGCGACCGGCTGGCCGAATACGGTGAAAATAAGCCGGCCGAACCGGCCACCATTGTCAAACGCGACCGGTTCTTCGGCATCGCCCTCCTCGTGCTGTGGATCGTGTGTGCCGCCGCCCTCCTGCTATCCCTCTATCGCTGCCTGGTAGACTCACAACCGTTTCGTTGGAAACAGCCGGTTTTTACCGCTTGCCTTTCTTTCTTGTTACTTGCTTTCCGCATAGCCGTCACAAGGTATCTGAGCAAGCTGCGCCGCCAAGCGCAGCGAGTCACAGCACCAGCCGTGTCCGTACGTCGAGACGGTCTCTCCACCGAGATATCCGCACACGCACTGGTGCCGGGCGATATTATCGAGCTTAGCGTCGGCGATCTGCTGGCAGCTGACTGCCGGCTGATAACAGCAGATCAGCTGCTATGCGACGAACGGGCGATCACCGGCGAAGAACAGCCAGCACGCAAGAGTGCCGATACCATTCACGACGATATTACCCCCATACATCAACGAGACAACATGGTATACACCGGCTGCCGCATCCTTCGCGGTACAGCGGTGGCTGTCGTGGTGGCCACCGGCCAGCAGGCGGAGCCAGGGCACAACGATCCTGCCGAGCCGGCAACCCCCGCCGACAAGCCGACCGGAATCAAGCGTTTTGTCAAACCGGCCGCACTGCTGATGGGAGGGATCTCCCTTCTGCTGGGCATCTGCCTGCAACAGGGCATTATGAACAGCCTGCTGTTAGCCGCCGCATTGACGGTGACCACCTACCCCTTTACGGAAGATCTGTGCACCGCCATCCTCCTGCGCAAAGCTATACCGTACGTTGCCGCCGCCGGCATGCATTGTCACGATCTCTCCGTCATCCAATCTATCGCCTCGGCAGACGCCCTGTGCATTGACACCGCCGCTTCCATGCAGGAAACCGTCACCCCTCGCTGCGCTTATGTCAACAAGGAGCTATTTGCTTTAACGGCAGAGACCGCCAGTAAAGCCCGGTTGCCGATACGTCTGGCCACCCTATGCTGTCACGCCGCCACCGTCGAAACAGCCAGCCACCCTCTCGAGAAGGCATTGTTGACATACTGTGCCGCTACCGATTGCGAAAAGAAGCTGTTGCTGTTGGATATGCCGTTACTTGGCAGTCTGCCTTTCCCCACCCGTACCATCAGCGTCCATCAGACGGACGACCGTGCCGTGATCATCGCTTGCGGTGACCCTGACGATATCCTTTCCCATTGCACCAAAAGCACCGATGATGCAACAGACGCCACCGCCGTCATGCGGCAAAGCTGTAATCGCACCGTAGCGGTAGCGTTCCGTTTTACCGACGACATCCCCACTGTACTGGATCCGGAGCTGCTGGAGCATAGCCTGACCTTAGCAGGGCTGATCGGCTTCGGCAGTACAGCAGAAAGCACGGCCGCCATCTCAATCAAGGACGCCTCGGTAGTGAGTATGCCCGACAACGAGGCCGCTTGTGACCGGATCGAACGCATCCGTGCCTTGCAAGAGAATGATAAGAAGGTCGCCTACTTCGCCAACAGCGCCGACGACCTCCCGGTGATGGAGGTGGCCGACATAGCCTGTGCCACCCACGATGCGCCCTCTTATATCAAAGCCGCCGCCCATGCGGAGCTGACAAAGCCGGCCGCCGTCGTACTCCCCGAAGTCATGCGTATTACTCGGCGCGCCACCCTCTATACCCGGTGCGTTAGTGCCGCCCTACTGGCGGCGCTACCAGCGCTGGCCGTCATCGCCCTTGTACTGGTCTCTTGTGGTTATCCGCCGGCGCCAACCACCGTGCTATGGCTTGCCCTGCTGGTGCATAGCATCGGTCTGCTGGGTGCCGTTAGCGCCCTGCGCATTGATACCGAGGTAAAAAAGCACCTCCGCCATTAACCGCAAAAAGGATGGATCAAACATGTTCTTTCAACTTAAAAGCATGGGGCTTCGCGGCATCGACGGCTTTATGGTCGACGTAGAAGCCGACATCTCCCAGGGATTACCGGGATTTGATGTGGTAGGGCTGCCCGATACCGCCGTACGGGAATCCCGGGACCGTGTCCGTTCCGCCATGAAAAACGCCGGCTTCACCTATCCGGTCAGCCGTATCACCGTCAATCTGGCACCTGCTGACATCAAAAAAGAAGGCTCTGTGTACGATCTGCCTTTATTTTTAGCTTTGTTATGCGCCAGCGGACAGATCCGGGCCAACGTACAGGATGCCGCCTTTCTGGGTGAGCTGAGCCTGCAAGGCGACGTACGCCCGGTCCGTGGCGTACTCCCTATGGTCATTGCCGCCCGTGACAACGGCCTCAAAGAAGTGTTTGTCCCTGCCGGCAACCGTGCGGAAGCGGCTGTGGTAGACGGCATCACCGTGTATCCGGTCAACAATGTCGTAGAACTGCTCATGCACCTGCTGGGACAGCAGCCCATCCCCCCGGTAGAGCCAATCCCCTTCTGCCGTGACGTCACCGCAAACGCAGTGGACTTTGCCGACGTCATGGGACAAGAAGCCGCCAGACGTGCCATGGAGATAGCCGCGGCTGGCTCGCATAATATTCTGCTCATCGGTACCCCCGGCTCCGGTAAAAGCATGCTGGCCAAGCGGCTGCCCACTATTCTTCCGGATATGACCCGTGAGGAAGCGTTGGAGTGCACCAAAATCCACTCCATTGCCGGCACCCTTTCCAGCGACAGCGGCTTATTAACCAGGCGGCCGTTCCGTTCTCCTCACCATAACATATCGCCTCAAGGGTTAGCCGGCGGCGGCGTCATCCCCCGTCCCGGTGAGGTTTCTCTGGCGCATAACGGCGTCCTGTTTCTGGATGAGCTACCGGAGTTCACCCGTGCTGCCATGGAAAGCCTGCGCCAGCCCTTGGAGGATGACCGGGTCACCATCTCCCGTGTGAGTCAGTCCCTGTCGTACCCCTGTTCCATCATGTTGGTGGCGGCTATGAACCCTTGTCCCTGCGGCTATTACGGCCACCCCACCCGGCGTTGCACCTGCTCACCACAAGCGGTCAGCCGCTATCTTAGCAAGGTGTCCGGCCCCCTGCTGGATCGCATCGACCTGCACATCGAAGTACCGCCTGTTGAATATGAGCAATTAGCGGATCATCGCAAGGCCGAAGCATCCGCTTCCATACTGGAACGCGTCAACAAGGCACGTGCCATCCAGCAGGCTCGATTTGCCAACACCGGCGTGACCTGTAACGCACGTATCCCTACCAGCCGTCTCAAAGAATACTGTGCTGTCACCGACCACGCCAACAGTGTTCTCAAGGGCGCTTTTGAGCGTATGGGGCTATCCGCCCGAGCCTACGACCGGTTGCTAAAAGTCTCTCGCACCATCGCCGATCTGGACGGCAGCGAGGTTATCGATACGCCGCACATTGCGGAAGCCATCCAGTATCGTAGTCTCGATAGAAAATATTGGCAGACGAGGCAGGGGCTATGAGTGATAAGTTAACCATCCTGCGGCAAAAAGCCCTGTCCCTGCCGCTACAGCCAGGCGTGTATATCATGAAGAACAGCGCCGGCGACATCATCTATATCGGCAAAGCGAAGCAACTGAAGAATCGGGTGAGCCAATATTTCGGCGCCGACACCAATCACACCGAAAAGGTGCGGCAAATGGTGGCGCACGTGGATAGCTTTGACTACATTGTGGTGCAAAGCGAGTTTGAAGCGCTGGTGCTGGAATGTTCCCTTATCAAACAGCACAGCCCTAAATATAACATCCTGCTCAAGGATGATAAGGGATACCACTACATCCGGGTATCGCCTCCCCCCTATTCCCGGCTGAGCGAAGCCAAGCAAACTGCCGATGACGGAGCACAGTACATCGGCCCTTATATGAGCTCCTATGCCGTCAAGCAGGCGGTGGACGAAGCAAACAAGATCTTTCAGCTGGCCACCTGTCAGCGTTCTTTGACCTATGGCAAAAAAGCCGGCGATCGGCCTTGTCTCAACCACCATATCGGGCAATGCTGCGCTCCCTGCACCGGCAAGGTAGACCCGAAAGCTTACCAGCAGCGTGTGGAGGAAGCGGTAGAATTCCTCACCCAAGGCGGTACCCGTACGATGATCACCCTACAGCAACGCATGGAGGAGGCTGCCGAGCGTCTGGATTTTGAACAAGCCGCCCGACTGCGTGACCGCATCAACGCTATCCGGAAGATGCGTGATCGGCAGAAGGTCGTGCTCTCCCGCGTAGCCGAGCAGGACATCATCGCCTTGGCACAAGGCTCCGGAGCCGCCTGCTTTGAAGTGTTCCGGTTTACCGACGGACGGCTGGGTGATCGGGAGCATTACATGCTGGAAGAAACGGAGGACACCTCCGCTTTGCGCGCCGCCTTTATCAAGCGTTATTACTCCCTGCGTGACCGCATACCACCACAGGTGACCGTAGATGGCGAAACAGAAGACATCACCCTCCTAGAACAATGGCTCACCGAGAAGCGAGGGCGCCGGGTGCGCATCGTACAGCCGCAGAT
>SVPB01000033.1 GCA_015066065.1 Oscillospiraceae bacterium
GCCGTTACGGTGCACACGGCACCTCCCACCGCTTTGTCAGCGCCCGTTGCTGTGAGCTGCTGGGTCGTACCGAGGGTACTCGTATCATCACCTGCCATCTGGGCAGTGGTTCTTCTATCTCCGCTATTAAGGACGGCAAGGTGGTGGATACCTCCATGGGCCTGACTCCTCTGGACGGCTTTATGATGGGTACCCGTACCGGCGGCTTTGACCCCTCTGCCGTGACCTACATCATGGAGAAGGAAGGTCTGACCCCCAAGCAGATGGACGATCTGATGAACAAGAAGTCCGGTACCCTGGGCATCTCCGGCCTTTCCAGCGACGACCGCGACATTGAGGCGGCGATTGCGGAAGGCCACGAGCGTGCCAAGCTGGCGTGGGATATGCGCACCTACCAGATCCTCAAGATCGTAGGTGGCTACGTGGCGGCTCTGGGCGGTCTGGACGCTTTGGTGTTTACCGCCGGCATCGGTGAGAACCAGCCCCTCATCCGTCAGGAGATCATCGAGGGCCTGAGCTATCTGGGCATGAAGTTCAATGCCGAGGCCAACAATGTCCGCGGTGAGGAGCGTCTGCTTACCACCGCCGATTCCGCTATTCCTGCGTGGATCATCCCCACCAACGAGGAACTGGTCATCGCTCGCGACACCGCCGCTTTGGCTGCTGCCCTGTAAGAGCATTTTTGGACGGCCTCCTGCGTTTTTCGCCGGAGGCCGCTTCACTCTTTTATCGGTTTATCGCATTAAAAATGGAAAGTGCTGCAATTTTTTATTTACAATTGGCGGTAAATGTGGTAGAGTATATGTAATTTAAACCCCGCAGGGGGTAGGAGGGTTATTATGACGACACACGATTGGGTGATGCTGGTCACCATCTTTGCCTATATGGGCATGATGCTGTGGATCGGCTTCTCCGTGAGAGAAAAGAACAAGACCGCCGGTGATTTCTATCTGGGCGGCCGTAGCCTTGGTCCCTTTGTGACTGCTATGAGTGCCGAAGCCTCGGATATGAGTGGCTGGCTGCTGATGGGTCTGCCGGCGGTGGCGATGATGGGCGGTCTGGCTGAGGCGGTATGGACGGCTATTGGTCTGGCCATCGGTACATATCTTAACTGGCTGTTTGTGGCCAAGCGTTTGCGCCTGTACAGCGCTCGTCTGGATGCTTTCACCCTGCCGGACTTCTTCGCCAAGCGGTTCCGGGATACCAGCGGTGTGATCACCCTGATTGCGGCGGTGATGATCGTGGTGTTCTTTGTGCCCTACACCGCTTCCGGATTTTCTGCTTGCGGCAAGCTGTTTGCCTCTCTGTTCGGCATGGACTATACGCTGGCTATGGTGCTTAGTGCGGCGGTCATCATTCTCTATTGTACTTTGGGTGGCTTCCTGGCGGCTTCCACCACCGACTTTATGCAGAGTATCGTTATGACCATCGCTCTGCTGGTGGTGCTTGGCTTTGGCGAAGGCTTTGTCAATGGCTTTGGTCAGGTGTTTGACAATGTCAAGAGTCTGCCCGGCTACCTGGATCTGTTCCAAGGACACAGCGTGGTAGACGGCACGGCCGGCAGTTACGGTGCGTTGCCGGTGGCCTCTACGCTGGCATGGGGTCTCGGTTACTTCGGTATGCCCCACATCCTGCTCCGTTTCATGGCCATCAAGGATGAGAAGAAGCTCAAGACCTCCCGCCGCGTGGCTTCTGTTTGGGTGGTCATCTCCATGGGCGTGGCGGTGATTATCGGTGTGGTTGGCTACTCTCTGATGAAGATGGGCAAGCTGCCGGCGTACGAGAGTGCCTCCGCCGCTGAGACCATCATCGTGGATATTGCCAGCTTCCTGAGTAAGTACGGCTTTGTGCCGGCTTTTGTGGGCGGTATTATTCTGGCCGGCATTCTGGCTTCTACCATGTCCACGGCCGACTCTCAGCTGTTGGCGGCTTCTTCTTCTATTTCGGAAGATTTGGTACAGCGCACCTTCAAGGTTAAGCTGTCCACCAAGGCTTCCATGTGGCTGGCTCGCGGCAGTGTGCTGATCATCTCGCTCATCGCCATTGTTCTGGCCAGCGACCCCGAAAGCTCCGTCTTCCGGGTGGTGTCCTTTGCGTGGGCCGGCTTTGGCGCCACCTTTGGCCCCTTGATGCTGTTCTCCCTGTTCTGGAAGCGGATCACCCGTAACGCCGCCATCGCCGGTATGGTTAGTGGTGGTGTCACCGTCTTCCTGTGGAAGTTTGTTGTCGCCAAGCTTGGCGGTGTGTGGGCTATCTACGAGCTGCTGCCTGCCTTCATCGTATCCTGCCTCTTCATCGTGGTGGTCTCTCTACTGGATCGTCAGCCGGAGGAATCCATCCGCAAGGACTTTGAGCTGGCAAACACCGGCGATCCCAACGCTTGATCTGAACTGTAACGAATATCCCCGGAGCCTCCTAATATGCATCTCCAAAAGTTAGACACTTTTGAAGGTGCATATTTTTGTGACGGAAACTACCGGTTTTACCGATGGAGGTATCCCGTAAAAAAGCTTTAGCTTCAAGCATCGAGCGAAGTGAGTGACAAATAAGCGAACGGAGAATTGGCACTCATTTGGAATGGTGCATAAATGCCCGTTTGCGGGTGGCAGAGCATTTGATGCAACAGAAAGAATTTTCGGCGCCTCTTGAGAGGCATGTCGGTATTATGCCCTTCTATGGCTATCACATGCCACTGACTTAGCCGGTGGTTTTGACTGCGGTAATAAAAGGCTCAATACAACAAAAACATAGTGCAGAGTTTAAAACATGTTGGTCCTTTAATTCAGTGCCGAAAAATATTTGCATTTTTATAAGTGTATATGTTATAATTTGTAAAGATTGTAAGTGAAACATAGAGGAGGAGCAGGCGAATGATGATTTTTGGCGTCCTTTTATCGATTTTTGGAGTGATTTTATACAGTGGTGGTGTTGATATCAATAATGATATGGACGCTCAAATGGAAAGTATCTTTAGTAACGGAGTAGCCAATCCCGGATCTACACAGGAAACGGTTGGTATCGTGTTGCTAATTTCGGGTATTCTATTAATAATTATTGGAATTGCGAAAAAATATAATCAGCGCCCTCATAATGATGAGCCTGTAGAGAACAAACCAATTGAACCACCCGAGTGTGGTCAAAACGCTTTAACGAAAGAAAATAGATGTGCGTATTGCGGTGCAATTTTATCGGATGAGAGTATTTTTTGCTCTACTTGTGGTCAAAAAAATTCCAATTTTATATCTTGTCCCAACTGCGGTCAACGAATTTCGGCTGGTTCGGTGTACTGCGATTCCTGTGGTGCTGAAATAATCCTTTATAAGTTTTCGTTGCAAAATAGTGCAGTAGCAGCAATAATTGACGTTGCTTTCCAATGTTTATCGAAAAGCGATTTCGAGCATGCAAAAGAGCTTCTGGATAGTGCGGATAAAAAAAGCCCGGAAAATGCCAGGATAAGTCTTGGTAGATTGCTGTTGAACTATAAATTGCATGCAGCAGAAGAACTGGCAGATATAAAAGATGAGTTAAGTAAAAATGTTTATTTTCGTAATATTATGTCCTCCGATGATGAGGTGTTAAAGGAACAAATCGTTGTTTATTATACGTATTCCAAGGCATGTGTTCAAATGAACAGAAGAAACTATGATGATGCTTTGGAAGGATTTGACAAACTCGGGGAATGGCGAGACAGCAAACAGAAAGCAGAATGTTGTCGTCAAAAAAAAGCAGAGCGAGAAAGAAAAGCCAACGAAGAACGGCTGCGCCAATTGAGAAAAGCTAAAAAGAGACGATTGATAGGAATTGTTATACTTGCGATTTTTGCGGTAGGAATTATTGCGGGAGTTGTATACAATGCGGTTATTGCTCCCAGCATCAAATACAACGAAGCAAATGGCTTGTTGCAGAACCAAGAGTATGAGGAGGCATACGATATATTGGTCACGATACGAGGATTTAAAGATGTCGATGAGATCCTTGATCAGTTTAAAGCGTTGCCGCAGACAGAATGGGAAACCACTTGTGGGGAAGAAGAAAAACAGTATCTCATAAAATACGTGTATGATTCTGAGGGACGCATAGCAGCAAAAGAAAGACGACGTTACATTGACGGCGTAAAGGGCGCTGCTGTTGAGTGCAGATATACGTACAGCTATGATAGTGATGGAAAGTGTTTGGGCGAACAACAAACCTGGCTTGATGGCTCTTCATATAACATTGAGTACAGTTATGATTCCAAAGGAAATCTTATAGAATCGATAAAAAGCGGTTCCTATGGTGTGCATATAGATAAAACGTATACCTACGATGAAAATGGTCGTTGCAGTGAAAGCGAGGAAGAACAGTATGACTATTTTCTGGAATCTATAGATACGTGCATTTACATATATGATGCGAAAGGAGACTGTATTAGAGAAGAACACGTGGTTTTTGATTATAATAAAGGACAAGGGGAAGAAAGTTCATATTCTTGTTCTTTCACATATGAATACAACGAAAAAGAACAGCTAGTCAAAATGACCGAAGTAACGCCAGATGGAACGAGTTTGTATGAATATAGTGATTTTAAAATCTTCTATATCGAGAAATGATTTAAAGGGACGGTTAAATTACCGTCCCTTTGTCATTTTTTTGCTTCCGGTTGATTTGGACCATAAAATATGTTACTATTTTCCTTGTAGACTGAGATATTTCTGTTCAGATCCGTAATATATAGGTGGGAAAGGACGGTGAACCTTATGGACGATCGTCAGATCATAGCCTTGTTTCTGGAGCGCTCGGAGCAGGCTGTTACTGAGCTGTCGAGCAAGTACGGCACCCTGTGCACCCGGGTGGCGACCAACATCCTCAACGACCCGCAGGATGCGGAGGAATGCGTCAACGACGCCTATCTGGGCGTCTGGAATACGGTGCCGCCCCGGGAGCCGGATCCGCTGGTGAGCTATCTGTTCCGCATCGTGCGTAATCTGGCCCTCAAACGATACCGCCATAACGTCGCCGCTAAGCGCAACAGCATCTACGACGTGGCGTTGGACGAGCTGGAAGGGTGCCTGGCTGCTGTCGGCTTGGTGGAGGAGGCGTTGGACGCCCGGGAGACCGCCCGGCTCATCAACGAGTTCCTCGCTACTCTGGAGAAGGAGCAGCGGGTGTTGTTCGTGCGCCGGTATTGGTATGCGGATTCCATCGGCGAGCTGGCCACCCTTTTTGATACCAGCCGACATCAGATCTCCGTCCGTCTTTCCCGTATTCGAGAAAAGCTGAAAAAACATCTGATAAAGGAAGGAGTGTTTGTATGAACAGAGAGGTTATTTCCGACGCCCTGGAGCAGATCGACTCCCGCTATATAGACGAAGCCGCTGTGTTTGAGAGGGCGGGACGCCGCCTCAAGGCCCGGTACGCCTGGATCGCCGTGGCGGCCTGCCTGACGGTGCTGCTGGCGTCCATCCCCTTTGCCGGCGGTTGGTTCCGACAGGGTCTGCCGCTTGGAGAAACCACCTCCGGTTCGTCCTCTGCTCCTACCTCCGCCCAGCCATCGTCACCCCAGCAGCAGGACGCGTTGATTTTCTCGGATATGCCGGTATATTTGAATCTGGCTAGCCTGGTGGAGGCGGCTGAGTTTATCGTGGTTGGAAGGACAGTGGGGGAACCGGAGGCGGTGACGGACGGCCTGAATGTCACCACCGTCCACACCTTTGCGGTAGAAGAATCCGTCAAGGGAGACCTCCGGGACGCTATCAAGCTGTTTGAGCCCGGACAGATAGAGCCGGACGGCCAGGATATCGAAAACGAGATCCACGCTAAGCGTGACACCTCCTACGTGCTGTTTCTTAGCGAGAATCATACCCGCCCCACGGCGGAGGGGAGAGAGGAGACTCTCTACATCAGCGTCGGCGCCGAGCAGGGCTATTTTGAGATTGACCAAGCCGGCCGTCTCCACCCTTATGCGGGATACCTGGATGAGGAACTGACCGGCATGACCGTTGACGAGCTTGTACAGAAGATTCGATCCCTCGCTTAAAACCCCAAAAGACCGCCGCATCTGGTGGTCACCACCGGCGGTATTAGCATTGGCGTGAAGTGGAGAAAAAGAGGCTCTGCCATGACGGCAGAGCCTCTTTGTTATGCTTTCTTGAGTTTGCGCAGCAGGAGGATGGCGAAGTGCAGAGCAAGTCCCACGGCGATAGCCACCACCAGGTCAAAGATGACGGTCAGCAGGAAGGTAACCACCAGCACCAGGGTGTTGGCCAGAGAACCGGCCTTGACGATATCCCGGAAGTGCCGCCATTCGCTCATGTTGTACGCCACCATAAAGAGGATGGCAGCAATGGTCGGCATGGGGATGAGCTTAGCGTAGGGCATCAGGAACAGCAATACCAACAGCAGCACCACCGCATGCACCATGCCGGCCACAGGCGTGCGGCCGCCGTTCTTGGCGTTGGCGGCGGTACGGGCAATAGCGCCGGTGGCTGGGATACCGCCGAACATTACCGACAGCATGTTGCCGGCGCCTTGCGCTACCAGCTCGGCGTTGGGGTTGTGCTTGCCATCCACCATGCCATCGGCCACGACGCAGGACAGCAGAGATTCGATCCCTGCCAGTACGGCGATGGTTACCGCATCCGGAAGAAGGGCCAGCACCTTGTCCACGGACAACTCAATGCCGGGGAGGGTGAAGGAGGGGAGACCGGAAATGTTGTACAGATCCCCAATGGTAAAAACGTGCTCATCCAATCCGGGAATAAAGGCTACCATCAGCGCACCGCCCAATACGGCGATGAGGGAAGGAGGTATATGCTTGTCCAGCCGGGGATACAGGATAAGGATGGCCAGACAGATCGCTCCCACCAGCAGTGCTTGCCAGCTGAAGGTGGATAGAGCGCCTACGTTGGCTTCGATCTTCTCAAAGGTCTCGATGGGGCGCACCCCGTCGGCATATTGCAGTCCAAGAAAATCCTTGATCTGTCCCACCAGGATGGTCACGGCAATACCGGCGGTGAACCCGACCGTAATGGTGGTGGGCACAAACCGGATCAGTCCTCCCAGCCTACACACACCCATCAAGATGAGCAGAATACCGGCTAAGATGGTGGCGATGATCAGCCCTTCCATCCTTTGGGCGGCAATGATGCCGGCCACTACCGTGGCAAAGGCGGCGGTAGGCCCGGCGATCTGGATGCTGCTGCCACCCAACAGAGAGACGGTGAAGCCGGCAAAGATGGCGGTATACACGCCCTGCTCGGGTGCGGCGCCGGAGGCCAGAGCCAATGCGATGGACAGCGGCAGGGCAATGATGGCCACGATGATACCGGCAATGAGATCTTTCACGAACTTCTGACCGTTATACCCGCGCAGAGATGATACAACGGCCGGTTTGAGATAGAATGAGGACATGGCTTGTTCCACTTCCTTTATGAGAATGCACTATACTCTACCATATTTTATCACTTTTTGCAAGTGCCGATTTAATCGCTTACATACGCTAATCATTTTTGCATTTTATACGCTTTTTTTAGGGGTTGACTTTTCACAAACAGCGTGCTATGGTGAGGGCTAGGAGCAACTGCTCAGCAAAGGAGGGCTTTTTATGCTGTTCAATAAGATCACGCCGGAGCAAGCCGGTATTTCTTCCCGTCATGTGACAAGGTTCATTAAGACCCTGGATCGCTGGGGCTTGGTCAATCACGGTGTCGTACTGATGAAGGGCAACGATATTTTTGCCGAGTATTACTGGGATCCTTATGATAAGGACACCGTCCATCGTATGTATTCTCAGACCAAGAGCTATGTAGGCGTAGCCATTGGTCTGTTGCTGGAGGACGGTAAGCTTACTCTGGATGACCGGATCGTGGATCATTTCCCCGAAAAACGGGACGGTGAGCTTAAGCGCTTCATGGAGGATCTCACCATCCGGGATATGCTGACCATGTCTACCAGCGGCGAGAACCCGTATTGGTTTACCTACGGGGATCCTGACCGCACCCATCTGTATATTAACCAGGCAGGGGGACAACAGCCCGGCGGTATGCGCTACCGCTATGACAGCTCGGGCAGTCAGGTGCTGTCCTCCTTGGTGGAAAAGCTTTCCGGACAGAGCTTGTTCGACTTCCTCAACGAGCGTATTTTCCGCCATTTGGGCACCTTTAAGACGGCCACGATTCTTAAGGCCCCCAATGGAGATAGCTGGGGCGATTCCGCTTTGGTGTGTACTCCTCGGGATATGGCCTCCTTTGCCCGGTTTTTGATGAATTACGGCACGTGGGACGGCAAACGTCTGATGAGTGAAGCGTATCTGCGGGAGGCTACTTCAGCGATCGTGGACAATCATGAGACCGATGCTTTTGATGAGTTCTATACCCAGGGCTATGGCTACCAGATCTGGCGTCTGCCGGAGAATGCCTTTGCTTTCAATGGTATGGGCTGTCAGTTGACCGCCTGCTTGCCGGACAAGGATCTTACCTTTGTCATCACTTCTGATAACCAGGGATACGCCGCTTCCAAGGCGCTGATTCTGTCTGCCTTCTACGAGTGCATCGTGGACAATCTGGGAGAGGCGTCCTTGCCGGAGGATCCCGAGGCTTATGCCGAGGCGTTGGCCATTGGCGACACCCTTAAGCTGGCGGTGATGAGTGGCAAGACCACCTCGCCTTACGCTAAGGAGCTGGATGGCAAAGTCTATGTTTGTGAGCATACCGGCACCGGCATCACCAAGTTCCATTTTACCTTTAACGAGGACGGCACCGGCGAGTGGCACTATACCAATGCGCAGGGGGATAAGGTGCTGCCCTTTGGCTTGGGTAAGAATGTTTTTGGTAAGTTTCCGCAGCTGGGGTATTCCGACGAATACGGCGTGACCCCCACCACCAACGGGTTTATGTACGATTGCGCCGCCTCTGCCGCCTGGGGCAACGAGCAGAAGCTGTTGCTGCGTGTGCAGGTCATCGACCGGTATCTGGGCAACATGTTTGCCATCTTCTCGTTTAAGGATGATTGTGCCTCCATCACTATGCGCAAGACCGCTGAGGCGTTCCTCAACGAGTATCAGGGCGATTGGCTGGCCTATCGGGAAAAATAAGCAAAAGGGGTCACCTGTGGGGTGACCCCTTTTTCTATGGAACAACAAGAAAAGGAACCGCCCCGTGGGGTGGTTCCTTTTTTCGTGTGGAGCGGCTGACGAGGCTCGAACTCGCTACCTCCACCTTGGCAAGGTGGCGCTCTACCAGATGAGCTACAGCCGCATATCTTGACGACGAGGGCTATTATAGCAAATCTCCCTCCGATTGTCAAGAACATTTTTGGATAATTTCTGAAAAATTACAGTTGGAAATCCGCGGCATCGTATTTCTCCAGTGCCGGCTGTCGATAAGGGATCCGCTTGAGAGGGTCGTAACGAAAACGACGACAGCGATGGTATAGGGGAACGATGCCTTTTTTGGTGCACAGCATCACCCGTCCGTCGGCGGCGCGCCGGGCACGGGAACAGTATTCGCAAGCAGGGGAAATGTTGTTGCCGTATAGCTTTCGGCGCATGATGGACACCTCTTTGATATGTGATGAGACCATCATACCACATTCCGCTGACTTTTTCCAGTACTTTTTGAAGAAAAGATGCACATGGCCAAAAAACTTAACAGCAGCAGCATGATGGAGGCTTTCACCGATACGGTATATCCCATCACCCGTGTTCCGCCGCCTACCGTGGGGAGGGCGGCCGGGAACAGCCTGAACAACAGCAGCGCCACCGCACCGCTGGATATACCGTGCAGCAGCCGTCCTATGTAAAACTGCCTGTTGACGATCGAGGTGCTTCCCAGAGCAGCCACGAGTTGTCCTTGTACCGACAGACCGCCCCAGCCAAGGCAGAGACACAGCCAGAAGGGAGCCGCCTCACCGGTGCCGGCCAAAGCGATACATCCGCTGCTGACCTCCAGCAGTCCGGCGGTGGCGGCGCTCCAATACCGGGCAGGAAGACCGGTGATCTGCTGAAGGCACAGGGCGATGCCGGTGGCCTCTATGAGGGATAGCAATGCCGCCGCCGCCATGACAAAGCCGCACATGGTCAGCAGTGCTTGACAGGTATCGGCAACGGTGGCGGCAAGCGACGGTGCTGGTGGTGAGACGGCAGGTGGTTCCGGTCGTTGCTGACGGTGCCCTTTGCCCAGCAGGATTCCGGTGATGATGGAAACACCGGCATGGGCGGCAAACAGCAAGAGCCCGGCGCCGGGGCTTCCCAAAAGGCCGCTGCCTACGGTGGATATGATAAATCCCGGACCGGCGTTGATGCAAAATAAGGTCATGCGCCGGGCTTCCGTTTCTTCGATAAGCGCCTGCTTGCGCAATCGTCCGATGACCAAGGCACCAGCCGGGTATCCACCTAATAACCCCATGAGAATGGCCGGCCCACAGCATCCCGGCAGACCGAACAGCCATCGGGTGATGACCTCGCTCAGCTGCCCGGGACGGCGGCATAACGGGGAACCGCTAAGTATCCCAGCCAACAGCATGAAGGGATATAGTGTGGGGATGACTACGTTGGCACATACAGAAAGCCCCCGATTGATGCCGGTAGCGACTGCCTGGGGCAGACACAGACACCATACGATCATACCCAGCAGGCCCAGAAAGCCGCCGCCTCTCTTTATGGCATCCAGCCGATACGTCTTAGCCACCATTGTCATCCCTCCCACTCTTTTTTATGCGGCGGTGTTTGGGGTTATGCGGTATGAATGGAGACCAAAAAGCATACTGTAAAGAGAAGGGGGGGACGGTCATGGCGCATAAACGATCGTTACGCGGTCGAGTGGAACGGGCGATGGATTTTCCGGCCGGCAGTTTAACAAAGATCACCTTGCTGGAAATGGAGAGCAATCGCCGTCTGGTGATCGATGGCTGTGAAGGAATACTGGCGTACACGGATGATTGTATTCGCCTGCGGGTGCCTGAAGGTGAATTGACCGTAATGGGCTGTGGCTTGGGCATGAACTGCCTGACGGCCGAGGGCGCGGCGGTGACGGGCCGGATACAGCGGATCGAGTTTTCGGGAGGTGGCGTATGACCGTTTCCGGACTGTTTCGTTGGTTTTTGGGATGGGTGCAGGTGGAAACCGAGGGGGGATATCCGGAACGTCTGTTGAACGAGGTGGCTCGTCGGCAGCTGTCGGTGTGGGGGGTGCGTCGACGGGATGAATGGACGCGCTTTAATTGCCTGTGCCGGGATTACCGCTACCTGCGCCGGCCTGCCAGACGAGCCTGCGTCCGGATGCGTGTACGCCATAAGCGAGGGTTGCCCTTTCTACTGCATCGCTATCGGCACCGTAAGGGCTTGTTGGTGGGGGCGGCGCTGTATCTGGCTGTTTTGCTGCTGTTATCTCCCCGTATATGGGTTATCCAGGTGGAAGGATGCACCGAGCAGGAGATGGCGGCGGTGCTGACCAGAGCAGAGGCAGTGGGTGTCCGTGTAGGCGCACCCATGGATAGCGTCAATATTAAGGAACTGGAGATCAACGGAACCGATGATCTGCCGGGTCTGTCTTTTATGACGGTTAATCCCAGCGGATGCGTGGCGCGCATACAGGTAGCTCGTCGAAAACCGACTCCCCAGGTGCTGGATCTGTCCACTCCATCCAATATGGTGGCGGTACGGGACGGTGTTGTACTGTCTCAACGGGTGGTCAGCGGAGAAAGCCGCGTGATGGTAGGGGAGGCGGTACGTGCCGGAACGATCCTCATTGGTGGCTGCGTGGAGACCGAGCGAGGCGAACAGCGCTTTCGCTCCTACGGAGAGGTGTATGCCGAAACCAGCCGCCGCATCACCGTGACCGTCCCTCTGGCTTATGAGCGAGTAGAGCCGACGGGCACCTCCATACTGCGCCCTACCGTGACCTTCCTTTTCTGGGAGATCCCGTTATACGCAACGCAAGCAACGCAGGAGGAAAGCCTGCGCTATTCCCGTCGCCATTTTTTAACCTCCCGTGGCATGACCCTGCCTTTGGGGATCACCTGCGAATACGATGTGCTTCTGCATCGCTTTTCTGCACGCAGAAGCCCGGAGCAGGCCAAGGCGATGGCGCAGAGGGAACTGCTGCAGCGAGAGAGGCAGTTGTTTGAGGAGGGCAGCTATACCGTCACGGAACGCCAGGAGGGTGTAAAGGGGGACGCCTATACACTTACGGTCGACTATACTTGCCGGGAAAACATCGCCGTCGAGGTACCGTTAGAGGGGTGATTGCCGCATTTTTTGTGCAAATATGCTTAAAATTCTTGATTATTTTAGGAAAAGGGTATAAAATACAAGGAGGAGAAACGCGATTTCTCCTCCTTGTATTTTATATGTTAGGATGAATGCTTTATCGAACAGATCATTAATGTGGAGCGTATGGAGCAGGCGGTTTCTCTGTTTGGCAGTTTTGATGCCAATATCCGTCTGGTTGAGCAGGAATATGGAGTTACGGTGCTGGCTCGAGGCACCGACATCAAGGTCAGCGGTGAACCGGAAAGTGTTTCCCGTGCCGTCAAGGCCATTGACGGCCTGTTACAGCTGCTTAACCGTGGCGAGCAGTTGGGAGAGCAGAGCGTGCGGTATGTGCTGACCTTGGTCAACGACGGCGCCGAAAGTGCCATTTCTCAGTTGTCTTCGGATAGCATATGCATCACCTCCAAGGGGCGTCCGGTTAAGCCCAAGACCCTGGGACAGAAAAAATACACCGACGCTATCGCGCACAACACGGTAACACTGGGCATTGGCCCGGCAGGTACCGGTAAGACCTATCTGGCGGTCGCCATGGCGGTGCGTGCCTTTCGCGCCAAGGAGATCAACCGCATCATCCTGACCCGTCCGGCGGTGGAAGCCGGCGAGCGTCTGGGCTTTTTGCCCGGCGACCTGCAGAGTAAGGTGGATCCCTATCTGCGCCCCCTGTACGATGCGCTGTTTGACATGCTGGGTGCGGAGACGTACCAGCGGTATCTGGAACGGGGTGACATCGAGATTGCCCCTCTGGCCTATATGCGTGGCCGCACCTTGGATGACAGCTTCATTATACTGGATGAGGCGCAGAACACCACCCCAGAGCAGATGAAGATGTTTTTGACCCGTTTGGGCTTTAACTCTCGCATGGTGGTCACCGGTGACGTCACCCAGATCGACCTGCCGGACGGCAAGCTCAGCGGTCTTAAGCAGGTCATGAAGGTGCTCAAAGGGGTGGAGGACGTGGCCATCTGCCAGTTCAGCCACAAGGACGTGGTCCGGCACCAGCTGGTACAGCGGATCATTGCCGCTTATGATAAATACGAACAGGCGAAAACGAAAGAAAGGCAAGGTGCAAAGCGTGGATAAGATCAAGGTCACCATCGTTAATCAACAGAAAACTATCAAGATTCCGACGGGTCTGCGGTTGCTTATCCGTCGCTGTTGCCATGCGGTATTGGAGCTGGAAGGGTTTGAGGGATCGGCCGAGGTGGACGTTTCTCTGGTGGACAACGATCAGATCCATCGTATCAACCTGGAACAGCGCGGTATCGATCTTCCCACCGATGTGCTGTCCTTCCCGTTGGGTGAAAATGGCGAATACGACCATAATCCGGGCACCGGTGCCGCCATGCTGGGGGATATCGTTATCTCTCTGGAACGGGCTCAGGCGCAGGCGGAGGAATACGGCCACTCCTTCCAACGGGAGGTGGGCTACCTGACGGTTCATTCCATGCTGCATCTGCTGGGATACGACCATGTGGACGGCGGCCTTGAGGCGGTGCGTATGCGGGAAAAGGAAGAAACGGTTATGCTATCGGTAGGTCTGCCCCGTGGTGGCAGCTATGTGATGAACGGACAATGAGGATAGGATATGGATACGTTATCAGCATTTGTGGCCATTGTTGGCCGCCCCAACGTGGGTAAATCATCTTTGCTCAACGCCTTGGTAGGGCGCAAGGTAGCTATTGTTTCGGACAAGCCCCAGACTACCCGTACCCGTATTATGGGCGTGGTGACCAAAGGGGCTACCCAGCTTGTTTTTTTGGACACCCCCGGCAATCACAAGCCGCGCACCCGGTTGGGTGATTTTATGGTGCGCTCCATCGGCGAGGCGGTGTCCGGGGTGGATGTGGGCGTGCTGGTTACCGAGCCTCGCACCAATGCCCGGGAGGAAGAGCTGGCGTTGCTGGAACAGCTTCAACGGCAGAAGCTTCCCCGGATTCTCGTCATCAACAAGATTGACACCTTGGAGAGCAAAGCTGCTCTGCTGGAGATTATAGCCGCTTGGCAGGAGCGAGGTCCCTTTGATGCCATTGTACCGGTGTCGGCGCTGACCGGCGACGGACTGGATGAACTGTGGCAGGTGCTGTCCGGCTTTGCGTTCGAAAGCCCCCATTTCTTCCCGGAGGATGCCACCAGCGACCAGACCGAGCAGGCGCTGGCGGCGGAGATCATCCGCGAGAAGATGCTGTTACTGCTCCGGCAGGAGATACCGCACGGTATTGCTGTAGCGGTGGAACGCATGGGGGAACGGGAGACCGACAAGGGCGCTATCGTGGACATTGAAGCCTATATTTACTGTGAACGTGACAGCCACAAGGGCATGGTCATCGGCAAGCAGGGATCCATGCTCAAACAGATCGCCACCATGGCACGCACCGACCTGGAGGAGATGTTCGGCACCAAGGTCAATCTGCAGTGCTGGGTAAAGGTTAAGGAAGATTGGCGCAACCGTCAGGGCTTCCTTAGCGGCTTGGGTTACAGAATAGATTAAAGAAACGCACGTTGTGCTAACAATAATTGCCGTGCACAAACACTCCTTTAGCGGATATGATAGATAGCAGGGGGTGTTGGTATGGATGACATGGCATTGTGGAACGCTTTTACCAATAGCGGCCGGGTGGAAGATTACCTGCGGTATCGCCAAGCGCTGGCCACAACGGCAGGGGAGGAGGACGCCCATGGCGGACAGACAACATCTGATGACCGACGGTCTCATCGTCCGGGATTATCGGACGGTGGCGGAGACGGATCGCTTTGTGGCCATTCTCACACGGGATAAGGGCATTATTCGTGCCAGTGCCCGAGGCGCCCGTAATCTCAAGAGCCGTTCCGGTTCGGCTACCCAGCTGTTATGCTATGCCTCTTTCAGCTTGATACCCGGAAAAGATAAATATATTGTTGAAGATGCTAAGCCCCTGGAGTTGTTTTTTGCTCTGCGAGAAGATGTGGAACGGCTGGCAATCGCTCAATATTTCTGCGAGTTGGCTTTGCAGCTTTGCCCAGCTGACAGCCCGGCGCCGGATCATTTGCGGCTGTTTCTCAACGGTCTGCACTATCTGTGTGATGGCAAGCGGGATCCTCGCTTGATCAAGGGCGTGGTGGAAGGCCGTCTCCTCTGCTTGGAGGGGTATATGCCGGCATTGGACGGGTGTTCCCGTTGCGGATGTGGAGAGACCGAGCGCTTTTGGTTTTCTCCCCGGGAAGGCACCCTGACCTGTGACAACTGCTCCCGGGAGACGGATGCTTTACCGGTAACGGCCGGGGCATTAGCCGCATTGCGCCACGTGATGAAAGGGGAGTTTTCCCGCTGTTTTGCATTCACCTTGCCGGAATCCGATGCGGCGGCTTTTTCTGCTTTGACCGAACGGTTTTTGCTGGCTCAGATACAACGCACCTTTAAGACCTTAGAGTTTTATCATACGTTACATACATAGAGGTTAGAGAGATATGACCAATCCTACCATGCAACGAGACTATTGTGCTCTGGAATTGGATAAGATACTGGAACTGCTGGCGGCACAGACCTGCTGTGAGGATGCGGCAGAGATGGCGCGCGCCTTACGCCCGGCCACCCATCCCACGCTGATACAGCGCCTGGTGGATGAGACGGATGACGCCTGCCGCCTGATGGCCGGCTTTGGCAGTCCTTCGTTTGGGGGATTGACCAATGTGGTCAATCCCTTGCGTCGAGCCGAGGCAGGGGCTTCCCTGACATTGGGAGAGCTGTTGAGGGTGGCCGGCACCCTGCGAGCCATCCGCACAGTGAGGGAATGGCGCTCGCATTGTGAGGGGGTCAGTACTGTTCTTGATGATCGGTTTAATGCGTTGACCCCTAACAAGTATCTGGAAGAGAAGATCGCCACCGTCGTGGTCAGCGAGGAGGAGGTAGCCGATACTGCTTCTCCTGCGTTAGCCGATATCCGTCGTAAGATGCGTGCCGCATCCGCACGGGTACGTGAACAGCTGGATCGTTTGGTGCGTTCTCCTGCTTACCAGAAAGCACTGCAGGAGCCCATCGTGACCATCCGCGGAGACCGCTTTGTGGTACCGGTTAAGGCAGAACACCGGGGGGAAGTGCCTGGTCTGGTGCACGATACCTCCTCCTCCGGGGCCACCGTGTTTGTGGAGCCTATGGGCGTGGTGGAAGCTAACAACGAGCTTAAGGTGCTGCGTGCTAAGGAAAAGGCAGAGATCGAACGGATCCTGCTGGAGCTGTCTGCTGAGGCTGGCGGCTTTGCGACGGCTATTATCGGAGATTATAAGCTGCTTTTGGAACTGAATGTGATCTTTGCCAAGGGACAGCTGGCCTATAGGATGAAGGCGATGAAGCCACGTTTGACCACCGACGGTCATACGGTTTTGCGGAAAGCCAGACATCCCCTCATCGATCCGGCCAAAATTGTGCCCATCGACGTGGAGCTGGGTGGCGCATACGATACACTGGTGATCACCGGTCCCAACACAGGCGGCAAAACGGTCACCCTCAAGACCCTGGGCCTGTTGACCCTGATGACCATGTGCGGCTTGCTGCCACCGGTGAGCGACGGCAGTCAGATAGCTGTGTTTGAACGGGTGCTGGTAGATATCGGTGACGAGCAGTCCATCGAACAATCCTTGTCCACCTTCTCCTCCCACATGGTCAACGTCATCCGCATCCTCAAGGAAGCCGACGACCGCACGCTGGTGCTGATGGACGAGCTGGGAGCCGGTACCGACCCGGTGGAGGGTGCCGCCTTGGCGGTGGCCATTTTGGAGCGTTTGCGAGGGCAGGGGGCACGTATTGGTGCTACCACCCACTACGCTGAGCTGAAGGCGTACGCCATTCACACTCCCGGGGTAGAGAATGCCGGGTGTGAGTTTGATGTCGCTTCCTTGCGTCCTACCTACCGCTTGCTGGTGGGGGTCCCCGGTCGCTCCAATGCCTTCGCCATTACCGAACGGTTGGGGATGGAAGCCTCCGTGGTGGAACACGCTCGCGGACTGGTGTCCGGCGATGATCGCCGGCTGGAGGACGTGGTGACCAAGCTGGATGCCCGTCGTCAGGAGCTGGAGGATAAGCTGACCGAGGCGGAAAATGCCCGACGCCGATCCGAACGGGCGGCGCAGGCGGCGGAGGAAAAGCTGCAGGATATCGAAACCCGGCGCCAGAAAGAAATGGAGGCCGCACGCCAGCAGGCACAGCGGATTGTGGAAAAGGCCCGTGCCGAGGCACAGCAGCTTATGGATGAGCTGGATGCCCTGCGTAAGGAGAAGGAGGCAGCTGCTTTTGCCCAGAAGGCGAGAGAAGCCAAGAGCCAGCTTCGTTCACGCCTGCGGCAGCTGGAGGATGCTGTGGATCCCGTGGTGGAGACCGATACCGGCACCTACGAACTGCCGCGCCCTCTGGTGGCCGGCGACCGTGTGCAGCTTGTGGATATGGGCTTGCAGGCCACGGTAGTGACTCCGCCCGATGGTAAGGGCGTGGTAGAGGTGCAGGCCGGTGCCATTCGCACCCGTACGACGGTGGATAACCTGCGACTGTTTGAATCCAAACGAGCAGAGAAGAAAGGCCGCCACGTTCCGGTGGCACGGCCGGCCGGATCCACCTTGCCCTCTCGTATGGAACGCTCTGCCACTACTGACCTGGACCTACGCGGTCAGACGGTAGAGGAGGCATTGCTGGAAGTGGATCGTTTTCTGGATAATGCGGTGCTGTGTGGCCTGGAACGGGTGACCGTGATCCACGGTAAGGGTACCGGCACTCTGCGGGCGGCCGTACACCAGCATCTCAAGGGCCACCGTCAGGTCAAAGGCTTCCGTCTGGGTGTTTATGGCGAAGGCGAGACAGGTGTAACGGTGGTAGAGCTTAAATAATACGTTTCCCCGGAAGGGCGTGCTACGGCACGTCCTTCTTTTTTGTTCTATTCCTGCGGACAAGACCATATACATGGGACAGAGGTGATTACTCTATGTTCGACTTTGATCGTTTGCGCCCCTATTTGCCGCCAACCTGGATGCCGGGCTTGGCTCAGCTAAACCCGGAGCAAGCGGCGGCGGTGCAGGAGATTCGTTTGCGTGCCGGTCAACCGGTGGTGCTGTCTACGCCAACAGCCGAGTGGTATCTGGGCGGTAACGGCGCCATGGACGCCCCTTCGTTTGGTGTGTACAGGTGTTCCGCTTTACAGCTTGAGACGTGTTTTATGCGCTTTTGTGAGGAGTCTCTTTATGCTCATGAGAGGGAACTGCAGCAAGGCTATGTGGCGGTGCCGGGCGGTATACGTGTAGGGGTGGCCGGCACAGCGCTGTATGGAGATGGGACGGTACGATCGGTGGGGCAGGTGACCTCCTTGTGTATTCGACTGCCCCGTGCCCATCCCGGCTGCAGCGCCTCCTTGCGAGCACTGGTGAAGGAGAACGGCCGTTTACACAGCACCTTGTTAGTGGGGGAACCTGCTTCTGGCAAGACCTCTTTACTGCGTGATCTGGCCGTCGGTCTGGCGGCTGACGGATGGCGGGTAACGGTGGTGGATGAACGGGGTGAGCTGAGTGGCGTGACCCCCATGATCGGGTGCGATGTCCTCTCTGGTTATCCAAAGGCCACGGGTATTCGTCAGGCGGTGCGCTGTCTGGCACCGCAGGTGATCGTGTTTGATGAGCTGGGGGAGGATGCAGAGGTGCAAGCGGTGCTTTCCTGCGCTCATGCCGGCGTGGCGGTGATGGCATCCTTGCATGGAGATGATCCGGCGGCGCTGGAAGAAAAACCGGTTGTACGCACTCTGCTTAACCGTCGCATGTTTGAAAACTGGGTGTTTTTGGAAGGGCGTGGTCAGCCAGGCGTGTGGCGCAGGTGCTATCGACCGGAGGTGACGGAGGATGCGGTATGTTGGCTTGCTGTTGACGGTGTTGGCCGGGGTCGGTCTGGGTTTGTATTTTGCCCACCGCTTAGCGGTGCAGGTGCAGTTCCTGAACCGGTTGGAGCGACTGTTGGAGGCGCTGGAGCGTCGCATGACATATACCGCGCGGCCGGTGGCG
>SVPB01000034.1 GCA_015066065.1 Oscillospiraceae bacterium
TGGGGCCTTCATCACCAAGGCCACCGCCCAGCTCATGCGTGATTTCGGCTCCATCCAGGCGCCGCAGAACGCCTTCCTGCTCAATCTGGGGCTGGAAAGCCTGCACGTGCGCATCAAGCGGCACTGTGAAAACGGTCAGGCGGTAGCGGAGTACCTGCAGAGCGATGACCGCATCGCCTGGGTGACCTATCCCGGTCTTCCCGGCGACAAGTACTATGAGCTGGCACAGAAGTACCTGCCCAATGGCAGCTGCGGCGTGGTCAGCTTCGGCGTCAAGGGCGGCCGTGCCGCCGCCGAACGGTTTATGAAGAACCTTAAGCTGGCCGCCATCGAGACCCACGTGGCGGATGCCCGCACCTGCTGTCTGCACCCGGCCAGCGCTACCCACCGTCAGATGAACGACGAGGAGCTGGCGGCCGCCGGCGTGTCTCCCGATCTGGTGCGGTTCTCCTGCGGCATCGAAAACAGCGAGGACCTCATTGCGGATATCAAGCAGGCTCTGGATAATATGTAAGTAAAGCGAGGACATCTCTATGCCTATCAAGATCCCCAACGACCTGCCGGCGGTCAAGACCCTGGCAGAGGAGAATATCTTTGTGATGACCGAAACCCGGGCCATCACCCAGGATATTCGACCGCTGAAGATTTTGCTGCTCAACCTGATGCCCAAAAAAATCGAAACCGAAACCCAGTTCTCTCGCCTGTTGGGTAACACCCCCTTGCAGATCGAATTGACCCTCATCCGTACCGGCACCCATCTGTCTCACAACACCTCCCGGGAACATCTTCTGGCCTTTTACAAGACCTTTGAAGATATCAAAGAGGAGTTCTTCGACGGCATGATCATCACCGGCGCACCGGTGGAAAACATGGCCTTCGAGGAGGTGGACTACTGGCCGGAGCTGTGCACCATCATGGACTGGTCACTGACCCACGTACACAGCACCATGCACATCTGCTGGGGCGCTCAGGCCGGGCTGTATCACCACTACGGTATCCAGAAGCATCCGTTGGACAAGAAGATGTTCGGTGTGTTTCCCCACCGGGCGGATTACCCCCAATCCATGCTGCTGCGAGGCTTTGATAACGTGTTCTACGTCCCTCATTCCCGTCACACCTACGTCAAACGAGAGGACGTGGAGGCCTGCGAACAGCTGCGGGTGCTGGCCTCCTCGGAGGAAGCCGGCCTGCACATTGTTGCCAAGCTGGGAGGGCGTCAGTTCTTTATCATGGGGCATGCCGAGTACGACCCCCTCACCCTCGATGCGGAATACCGCCGGGACGTCAATGCCGGGCTGCCCATCGATGTACCCAAGAATTACTACCCCGACGATGACCCCTCCAAGGCACCGTTGGTCACCTGGCGTGCCCACGCCAGCCTGGTGTTCATCAACTGGCTCAACTACTTTGTCTACCAGTCTACCCCCTTCGATCTGAAAACCATGCAGGAAAAGCCGGACGATGTATAAATAACCGTAATTGCGCTTGTTTTATGCAAAAAATGTATAATCAGGCACCTGAATTTTCTTGTGTCGTTGGTATGACCGGCGGTTGCCTGCCCAGGCGGCCGCCGGTCTTTCTGCGAAAGCGAAAGCCATTGGAATAACAATCCATGGTGAAAATCGCCAAAACAGCCACCCCTTTCTTGTGTAAACACTACACATTGCATAGAAATAGGCGCCATTTTTATAAATATTCCCAAACCCCTTGACAAACCGGGGTTGCCGGGGTATAATTATGCATATTTATTCGGGAGTGATTATATAATGAATAAAAACGACATTAAAAAAGTGGTACTCGCCTATTCCGGCGGTCTGGACACCTCCATCATCATCCCCTGGCTGAAGGAAAACTACAACAACTGCGAGGTTATTGCGGTTTCCGGTAATGTAGGTCAGGCAGACGAGCTGGACGGTCTGGAGGAGAAGGCGATCAAGACCGGCGCTTCCAAGCTGTACGTGCTGGATCTGACCGATGAGTACGTGGATGAATACATCATCCCCACCATGAAGGCCGGTGCGGTGTACGAGGAGTACCTGCTGGGTACCAGCCACGCCCGTCCCTGCATTGCCAAGGGGCTGGTGGACATCGCCATCAAGGAGAAGGCGGACGCCATCTGCCACGGCTGTACCGGTAAGGGCAACGACCAGGTGCGGTTTGAGCTGGCCATCAAGCATTTTGCTCCCAATATGCCCATCATCGCTCCTTGGCGTGAGTGGGACATCAAGTCCCGTGAGGAGGAGATCGAGTACGCCGAGGCGCACAACATCCCCCTGAAGATCAACCGGGAGACCAACTACTCCAAGGATAAGAACCTCTGGCACTTGTCCCACGAGGGCATGGATCTGGAGGACACCGGCAACGAGCCGCAGTACGAGAAGCCCGGCTTCCTGGAGATGGGCGTATCTCCCCTCATGGCCCCCGATGCCCCCACCTATGTGACCCTGGACTTTGAAGAGGGTATCCCGGTGGCGCTGGACGGCGAGAAGATGACCGCCAAGGAGATCATCCTCAAGCTCAACGAGATCGGCGGCGCCAACGGTATCGGCATCATCGACATCGTGGAGAACCGTCTGGTGGGCATGAAATGCCGTGGCGTGTACGAGACCCCCGGCGGCACCATCCTTTACAAAGCGCACACCGTGCTGGAGAGCATCTGCCTGGATAAGATGACCCTGCATGAGAAGCAGAAGCTGTCCATCACCTTTGCTGAGCTGGTTTATAACGGCCAGTGGTTCACCCCCCTGCGTGAGGCGCTCTCCGCCTTCGTGGACAAAACCCAGGAGAAGGTCACCGGCAAGGTGCGGCTCAAGCTCTACAAGGGCAACATGATCAACGCCGGCGTGTGGAGCCCCTATTCCCTGTACAGCGAGGAGATCGCCACCTTTGGCGAAAGCGACTACGACCAGACGGATTCCGCCGGGTTCATCAACCTCTACGGTCTGCCCATCAAGGTGCAGGCTATCGTGGACGGCAAGAAATAATCAAACGGGTGGCAGGGGGATCCCCTCTGCCACATTGCCGTTTATTTACTGACATTGGAGAGTGTGGTTTATGGCAAAGATGTGGGCCGGCCGTACCGACGGCAGCACCGACCAGCTGGCGGACGATTTCAACTCGTCCATCCATTTTGACAGCCGGATGTACCGGCAGGATATCCGTGGCAGCATGGCGCACGCCGCTATGCTGGGCGCTCAGGGCATCATCGCCCCGGCAGAGGCGGACGCCCTTATTGACGGCCTGCAGGGGATTCTGGACGATCTGGAGAGTGGCGCTTTGGCCTTTGATCTGTCCTGCGAGGACATCCATATGTTTGTGGAGCAGGTGCTCACCGAGCGACTGGGCGACGTGGGCAAAAAGCTGCACACCGCCCGCAGCCGTAACGATCAGGTAGCCCTCGACCTGCGGATGTATCTGCGGGATGAGTGTGCCACCCTCACCGCCCTGCTGACCGAGCTTATCGGGACGGTCGCTGATCAGGCGGAAGCCCACAAGGCGGTCATTCTGCCCGGCTACACCCATCTCCAACGGGCACAGCCCATCACCTTTGGCCATCACCTGATGGCCTATGCCATGATGCTGCTGCGGGATGTGGATCGTCTGCAGGACACCGTCCGCCGGATGAACCAAAGCCCCATCGGCTGTTGTGCGCTGGCCGGCACCACCTACCATACCGACCGTCGGATGGAGGCCGCCCGGCTGGGCTTTGACGGCATCTGCCTCAACAGCCTGGACGGGGTGTCCGACCGGGATTTCTGCGCCGAGCTGATGAGCACCCTGGCAATCTTAATGATGCATCTGTCCCGGTTTTCGGAGGAGATCATCCTCTGGTCCAGCTGGGAGTTTAAGTTTATCGAGCTGTCGGACAGCTTCACCACCGGTTCCTCCATCATGCCCCAGAAGAAGAACCCGGATATGGCGGAGCTGGTGCGTGGCAAGACCGGCCGGGTGTACGGCGACCTCATGGCGCTGCTGACCACCCTCAAGGGCCTCCCTCTGGCCTACAACAAGGACATGCAGGAGGATAAGGAAAGCGTGTTTGACGCCTGCGACACCGTCAAGATGTGTGTGGAGGTGTTCACCGGTATGGTGCGCACCATGACCGTACGGGCAGACAACATGAAGCGTGCCGCCCAGACCGGGTTTATCAATGCCACCGATCTGGCGGACTATCTGGTCAAGAAGGGGCTGCCTTTCCGTTCCGCTTACAAGGTGGCCGGTCAGCTGGTGGCCCGATGCATCGCCGACGGGCAGGTGCTGGACACCCTGCCTCTGACGGTATACAAGGAATACAGCGACCTCTTTGCCGAGGACGTGTACCAGGAGATTGCGCTGGAGACCTGCGTGGCCAAGCGCATCAGCGAGGGCGGCACCTCGGTGGAATCGGTAGAAGCGCAGGTAAAGTACGTAAGAGAGAAGTTGGCAGTATGACCACCATATTTATTGACGGCAGTGCCGGAACCACCGGCCTGCGGATACACGAGCGACTGGCCCAGCGGCCGGATCTGCAGTTTATCACCCTGACGGAGGAAAACCGCAAGGACCCAGCCGCCCGACGGGAGGCTCTTAACAGCGCCGATATCGCTTTCCTGTGCCTGCCGGATGCGGCCGCCATCGAAGCGGTAGCACTGGTAGACAACCCCCATGTCGCCATCATCGACACCTCCACCGCCCACCGCACGGCGGACGGTTGGACCTACGGGTTCCCCGAGCTGACCGGCGCTTCGGCCATTGCCGCCTCCCACCGCATCGCCAACCCCGGCTGTCATGCCAGCGGCTTTGTGGCGCTGATCGCCCCTCTGGTCAAAGCAGGACTGCTCAAAGCAGATGCCCGGCTGACCTGCTTCTCCCTGACCGGCTATTCCGGCGGCGGCAAAAAGATGATCGCCGACTACGAAGCGGCCGACCGGGATCCTCTGCTGGGCGCCCCCCGGCAGTACGGTCTGTCCCAGCAGCATAAGCACCTGCCGGAAATGGCGGCGGTGTGCGGTCTCACCTACGACCCTCTTTTCTGCCCCATTGTAGGCGACTTTTACAGCGGCATGGAGGTCACGGTACCTCTGTTTGCCACCGACCTGCAGGGTACCCCGGCGGATATCGCCGCCGCCTATCGCCAGCAGTACACCGGTCGTCTGGTACACTTCGATGAAGGGGCGGACGAAGGCGGATTCCTGTCCGCCGCGGCTTTTTCCGGCCGGGACGACATGCAGCTGTCCGTGGCCGGCAACGGCGACCGCATCCTGCTCACCGCCCGGTTTGACAACCTGGGCAAAGGCGCTTCCGGCGCCGCTATCCAGAACATGAACATCCTGCTCGGTGTGGATGAGACCACCGGGCTGACCATCGGAGGATAAGTCTATGAAACTGATCACCGGCGGCGTTTGCGCCGCACAAGGCTTTACCGCCAACGGCATCCACTGCGGTATCCGTAAGAACCGCACCAAACGGGATCTTTCCCTCATCGTCAGCCAGGTGCCGGCGGCCGCTGCAGCGGTCTACACCACCAATCTGGTCAAGGGTGCCCCCCTCACCGTCACCAAAGCGCATCTGCAGGACGGTACCGCCCGGGCTATCATCTGTAACAGCGGTAACGCCAACACCTGCAATGCCGACGGTATCGAGATCGCCGAGAAGATGAGCGCCGCCGTAGCGGCGCCTCTGGGCATGACCGCTGACGATGTGGTGGTGGCTTCCACCGGCGTCATCGGCCAACCGCTTAACCTGACGCCCATCGTGGAGGGGATCCCTGCTCTGGTGGCCGGGCTCAACGCCGACGGCTCGGATGCCGCCGCCGAAGGCATCATGACCACCGACACCGTCAAGAAGGACGTGGCGGTGGAATTCACCCTGGGCGGTAAGACCTGCCGTATCGGCGGTATCGCCAAGGGCAGCGGCATGATCCATCCCAACATGGCTACCATGCTGGTGTTTATCACCACCGATGCGGCCATCTCCCCTGCCATGCTACAGGAGGCGCTGTCCGGGGACATTGCGGACACCTTCAACATGGTCAGCGTGGACGGCGACACCTCCACCAACGATATGGTAACCGTCCTGGCCAACGGCTTGGCCGGCAACCCGGAGATCACCGCCGAGGGAGAGGATTTCACCACCTTCATGAGAGCCCTCAACACCGTCACGGTGGGGCTGTGCCGGATGATTGCCGGGGACGGCGAGGGCGCTACCAAGCTGCTGGAGTGTCAGGTCACCGGTGCCGCCGACGTGGCCGCCGCCAAGACGGTGGCCAAGAGCGTCATCTGCTCCTCCCTGCTCAAGGCCGCCATGTTTGGCGCCGATGCTAACTGGGGACGGGTGCTGTGCGCCATCGGCTACAGCGGCGCCGCCGTGGATGTGACCAAGGTGGACGTGGCGTTCCACTCCGCCAAGGGCACCATCGAGGTGTGCAAGCAGGGAGCCGGCATCCCCTTCTCGGAGGAGATCGCCAAGGAGATCCTGCTGGAAAAGGAGATCGACATTCTCATCGCGCTGGGAGACGGCAACGCCGCCGCCACCGCCTGGGGCTGTGATCTGACCTACGATTATGTGAAAATCAACGGTGATTACCGTACCTAATCTGTAACAAAGAGGGATATCATCATGGATAACCATTTTTCCAATGCGCAGAGAGCCGAGGTGCTGACCCAGGCCCTGCCCTATATCAAGCGGTATAACGGCAAGATCGTGGTGGTCAAGTACGGCGGCAACGCCATGATCAACGAGCAGCTCAAGCAGCAGGTGATGGAGGACATCGCTCTCCTGTGGCTCATCGGCGTCAAGGTGGTGCTGGTGCACGGGGGCGGCCCGGAGATCAACGAAACCATGAAAAAGCTGGGTAAGGAGGCCGTTTTTGTAGACGGTCTGCGTGTCACCGACAAGGAGACGGTGGATATTGTGCAGATGGTGCTGGCTGGCAAGGTGAATAAGACCCTGGTCAACCTCCTGCAGATGAAGGGCGGCCACGCCGTGGGCGTGTCCGGCATCGACGGCGGCATCATCGAAGCCCGTGTCAAGGACGATCGCCTGGGCTACGTGGGGGAGATCACCAAGATCCGCACCCAGCCCATCACCGACCTGCTGGAAAAGAACTATATCCCGGTGGTGTCCACCGTGGCCAGCGACCGGGAGGGTAACACCTATAACATCAACGGCGACACCGCCGCCGCTTACATTGCCGGTGCCCTGGGTGCCGAGCGCCTTATCATGATGACCGATATCGCCGGTATCCTGCATGACAAGGACGACCCCTCTACCCTCATCCCCGAGCTGACCATCTCGCAGGCCCGGGCCTTGTACGACGAAGGGGTTATCTCCGGCGGCATGATCCCCAAGGTAGACTGCTGTATTGAAGCCATCCACAAGGGCGTGCAGAACGTCATCATCATGGACGGCCGGGTGCCCCACTCCATCCTCATGGAGATCCTTACCGACGAGGGTGCCGGCACCATGGTCACGGGGGATTAATCATGAGCATCATCGATATTGATAAGACTTACATAGCCGGCACCTACAACCGGTTTCCCGTGGAGATTGTCCGGGGCAAAGGCTCCGAGGTGTGGGACGCCAACGGCAAGCGTTACATCGACATGGGCTCCGGCATCGGCGTCACCGCCTTTGGCATTGCCGATGAGGGCTGGCAGGCGGCGGTCACCGCCCAGCTGGCGCAGGTACAGCACATGTCCAACCTCTACTACACCGCCCCCGGCGCCCGGCTGGCTAAGCTGTTGTGCGAGCGCACCGGAATGAAGAAGGTGTTCTTTGCCAACTCCGGCGCCGAGGCCAATGAGTGTGCCATCAAGGTGGCACGCAAGTACGCCGCCGAGCATAAGGGGGCGGAGTATCACGTCATTCTGACCCTGGAGAACAGCTTCCACGGCCGCACCCTCACCACTCTGGCCGCTACCGGTCAGGAGCATTACCACGAGCTGTTTCAGCCGCTGACCCCCGGGTTTGTATCGATTCCGGCCGGCGACGTGGATGCTCTTAAGACGGCGGTGGCCACCTACAAGGTGGCTGGTATTCTATTTGAGTGCGTGCAGGGCGAAGGCGGCGTGGTGCCGGTGGACCCTGCTTATATCCACGCCATGGCCGCGCTGGCCGCGCAGGAGGATATCCTGCTGATGGTGGACGAGGTGCAGACCGGCAACGGTCGTACCGGTCAGCTGTACGCCTACCAGCACTACGGCATCACCCCCGACGTGGTCACCACCGCCAAAGGCTTGGGCGGCGGTCTGCCCATCGGTGCCGCCCTGCTGGGTGACAAGGTACAGGGGGTGCTGGGCTTCGGCGACCACGGTTCCACCTACGGTGGCAACCCGGTGTGCTGTGCCGGCGCCTATCACGTGCTCTCCCGTATCGACCAAGACCTGCTGGCCGAAGTACGCCGCAAGAGCGACTATATTTTTGGCCGGCTGCAGGGTGCCCCCGGCATCAAGAGCGTATCCGGTCTCGGCCTCATGGTAGGCATCGAGACGGTCAAGCCGGCCGGCGAGGTGCTGCGTGCCTGCCTAGAGCGTGGGGTGCTGTGCCTGACCGCCAAGCACAAGCTGCGGCTGTTGCCCGCCCTCAACATCCCCCCGTCCATTCTGGAGGAGGCCGTTGAGATCATTCTTGACGTGTGCAAGGAGAATTGATATGAACCTCAAAAACCGTTCTTTTTTGAAGCTGTTGGACTTCACCCCTGCCGAGATCGAGGGACTCATTGATCTGGCCGCCGATCTGAAGGCCAAAAAGAAGGCCGGCATCCCCCACCGGCTGTGCGAGGGTAAGAGCATTGCCCTGATCTTTGAGAAGACCAGCACCCGTACCCGCTGTGCCTTTGAGGTGGCGGCGGCTGACCTGGGGATGCACCCCACCTATCTGGATCCCTCCGGCTCCCAGATCGGCAAAAAAGAGAGCATCGCCGACACCGCCCGGGTACTGGGCCGGATGTATGATGGCATCGAGTACCGGGGCTTTGGCCAGGCGATCGTGGAGGAGCTGGCCGCCTACGCCGGGGTGCCGGTGTGGAATGGCCTGACCAACGAGTTCCACCCCACCCAGATACTGGCGGACTTTCTGACCATCCGGGAGCATTGCGGCTCCCTCAAGGGGGTTAAGCTGGTGTACATGGGCGACGCCCGGTATAACATGGGTAACTCCCTCATGGTGGGCTGTGCCAAGATGGGCATGCACTTTGTAGCCTGCGCTCCCCAAAAATATTTCCCCGATCCGGCGTTGGTGGAGGCCTGTCAGCAGGTAGCCGCCGAGACCGGTGCGGTGCTGGAGTTTATGGAGGATCCTATGGAGGCCACCAAGGGCGCCTCGGTCATCTACACCGACGTGTGGGTGTCCATGGGTGAGCCGGCCGAGGTATGGCAGGAACGCATTGAGGAGCTGTCCCCCTACCGGGTGACCATGAAGCTCATGGACAATGCCGGCGCTCAGTGCCGCTTTATGCATTGCCTGCCTGCCTTCCACGACCTGAACACCACCATCGGCAAGGACATCCACCAGCAGTTCGGCATCGACTGCATGGAGGTCACCCACGAGGTGTTCGAGAGCGACCGTTCCATCGTCTTTGACGAAGCGGAGAACCGCATGCACACCATCAAGGCGGTCATGGCCGCTACTCTGTCATAAACATAAGTAAAGCCGACCGGCAGATACCGGTCGGCTTTGTTATGATTCGTTATTTGTGCTGAGCCAACAGCCACGCCAAGGTTTCTTCCCCAAAGGCACGCACCCAGGAATCGTGTCCCACGCCCTCGTACAGGTCGTACCGCAGACGGGGGTTGCAGAGCTTGAGCTTATCCACCATCTCGATGGTCTGGGAAGGAGAAACGCAGGTGTCATCCAGCCCATGGAAAGCCCACACCGGCATGGTCAAGGTATGCGCATTCCACGCCATACCGCCGCCACAGCACGGGGCGATGGCCGCAAACAGCTCGGGGTAAGCCATGGCGGTGTACCAGGTGCCAAAGCCACCCATACTCAGACCGCACAGATAGATACGCCCGGTGTCGGCGTGGTACCGGGCAACCACCTCGTCGATAAACCGCCGGATGCTCTCCACACGGGCCACCCAGAAGGTGTCCCGGGGACATTGGGGCATGATGAGGATGCCATCCTGCAGATTGTCGTCGTTGACCACCTTGGCAAAGCCGTGGATAAGCACCTTGTCAAGGTCATCACCGCCGTTGCCACGCTCTCCTGCCCCGTGGAGCTGGATGAGCAGCGCCGGGGTGTCGCTGACCGTCTCGGGGACGTATGCTATATAAGGAAAGGTGCTGTCTGCACCGTTGTGACGTTCGATTAACATTATCAATCACCTCGTGGCTATTCTATCACAGCTCCGGAACGGTTGCAAGATAAAAAGTGTGAAATAGCGGTTTACTTGCCGGGCATTTCGTGGTATACTATAGGTGTGAAAATAGTGGCTCGGGAGGTGGCGGCATGCCGGACAAGTTTATACTGCACAGCGATTATCAGCCCACCGGCGATCAGCCGCAGGCCATCGCCAAGCTGGTGGAGGGCTTAAATCGCGGCGACAAGGAGCAGGTTTTGCTGGGGGTGACCGGCTCGGGCAAGACCTTTACCATGGCCAACGTCATTGCTCAGGTCAACCGCCCCACCCTCGTTCTCGCTCACAACAAGACCCTTGCCGCCCAACTGTGTTCGGAGTTTAGAGAAGTCTTCCCCGAAAAGGCGGTGGAATATTTTGTGTCTTAACACAAGTTTTTTACTAAAAACCGTGACAAAACGCCGTTTTTAGACGCTTTTTAATACAAGATAATACGCAATAACACTATATAAATCAAATAAATTTGTGACCTAAATTCGTGTAATGCGAGTTTAGGTCGTTTTTTATTATAAGAAATTCTTAAAAATATTTTTTAATTAGGACACTATTTGTCAGGGTTAGATTTTAAAATGTGGTTACAGCTGTAAGAAATCAGGACGCTGATTTCAAAAAATAGTTACATTTTTATTAAAAAATAAAATATGAAAGGAGAAATATAAAATGAAAACTATTTTTGGTGTTAGTTCAGCTACACCACTAAGTAAAAAGCTGAAGAACGGTTATACAATGTATGACTGGGTAAAAAGGCAAAAATGCTTTCCCGCCTTTTGTATGAGAACACTTAGCGGTGAAGACAAAATCACTGCCGAGGAAATCGAGTTCTTAAATGCAAAGGATTGCAAAATCGGTTTGGTTATTCGTGACCTTACCGAAGCAAAGATGTCGGGTGTAAATGGTACAGAGGATGCACTTAAAGCAGTAGAATCTGCAAAAGAATTGGGTGTTCCTCAGAATGGGAAAATTGCCTTGTTTGCAGAAATTAAGCCTGAATGGAGCGTAAACCATAACTGGATGATTTCCTTTGCACAGGTTGTATTTGCAAACGGTTATGTTCCTGCATTTATCGGCAATACCGATTCAGCGAAGAATTTTAATTTCGACCGCCAGTGCAGTCACTACGTACAGGCTACAAAGGATGTAAATTGCTTTGGTGCACTCTTTATGGCAACTGAACCTAAACTTGATACAATGCCCGAAGAATGGACACCTTATTGTCCGTCAGCGTTAGAACCTGAGGATATCTCTCTTTGGACTTGCGGTACGACTACCTTTGACTACATTCAGGTAGAAGACGTATATGCCAAGGATGAGAAAGTCCTTGAAAACATGTGGTAAAGGAGGTATAATAAAAATGAATAAGAAACAATATAATAATGTAATTGAACATACGTTGAAGTGCGAACAGTCTGCTCAGACTGATGATTGCCTTGCAACCGCTAGAGCCATTTTCGATAATATGGGTGTTGCGCTACCACAGGGTGATATTAAAACTGTTTACGAAACCATAAGCACCGATAACTACATGGGTTGGAAGCCCTGCACAATGCAAGAGGCACAAGAGGCTGCTAATAATGGCACAGCTGCTATAGGTATTAGTGAAGACAAAATTGTCGTTCTTTCTGCAAACGATGAAGAGCAGCCCGTAACACAAACCGCATCGGTGATGACGCTTGACGAAAACACTTCTGCGTATGCGGTCGATGGATTGCGGTATTATGCGTATAGCGGTGGGACGACGGACACGACAGAGCATAGAATTTTTAACTCAAATTATCTAATTAATCAAGTGAATGCGAACATTGTCTATCCCAGCGGAGAAAAGCCGGGAACCGAAAATCGAGCGTTTTATGATCCCTTATTCTACCGCACTGTTTGTGGAAAAAGCGGGGCCTCCGGCACAATTAAGGCGTCCGGCTGCGGTATTTGCTGCTTAGCGATGTATGCATTGTATAAAAGCGGTCAGAGTAACACTAATGTCAATCAATATAATGCGGTAAAAGCGGCGACTCTTTATGGCACCAATAATGATGCAGACTTGAAAAGTAGTGCAACCTATTCTTTTGGTGGAGAAAGCATTACTATGGCGGTGACAAATAGCCCGGATAACGAATTGACGAGTGGTAATTGTTGTATCTTCTATATTGCAGGTAAGCATTTTGTTTTAGTTTATGGTATAGATTATAGTAAGACAGGCACAGATAAATATTTAGTAGCTGACCCAGATGGCGGCCAACTTCGGACACTGACGGTAGCTATGACGCGCCGAAATGTTTCTGCGAACATGAGTAATATTACCAGCAAACGCGTTGTGAGATGAACTGATTGAAAAAGATGAAGCCACAGCCCTTTGGCTGTGGCTTCATCAATGCGCCTTAATTGGTATACCGTCCTTCGACCAGTAAACTGTGGATCCTCCACCCGTTATTTGTCTTAACCAGTGTAGGTGTATATAACCATCCATCATTAACACCCGAAGGAAGGAGAGTATTCATCTCTATTTTTACTGCATTCTCCGTTCGCTCTACAATTCGAGATGTTTCCGGGAGTAAAGTGTAAATATATCCTTTTCCACCAGAGTGTAAACTGCGGTATAGTTTTCCATCATAGTCAATGTATTTGTTTGCAATATGATTGGCAGGGTCATACGGACCATCTAAATACTTATCAAAATACTCTTTTTTAGCAGTTTCTTCGGTCATGACATCCAAAACATAATTTCGAATATCTCGTACACAGGTAAATCGCTCATCCGTCAAAAGAACGTATTTTTCATCCCAAGGGCAGACCTTCGTATAATCCAACGTATTGTCGTTCCATTCACCAAACAGGTGCATAATCTCAAGCTGTTTCGGTACGATAACTGCCATAATCTCTTGTGCTTGCTCATCAGTTAGAGCAGCAGCACGGACATAACTATATGGCACGGTATCTTTGTTTTTTGCGTCACACGCTGTGCCGCACAACAGCAATATTTCTGCCAATATCAAACACATCCACTTTTTCATTACATTACCCTCCATTCACATTTGGTAACCATATTTTACCACAATATTAGATTGTTAGCAAGAAAAATCTATATTTTAACAAACCGGCATGCCGATGTTGTTAGGAGAGCGATACCCTTGCAACCGCTAGAGCCATTTTCGATAATATGGGTGTTGCGCTACCACAGGGTGATATTAAAACTGTTTACGAAACCATAAGCACCGATAACTACATGGGTTGGAAGTCTTGCACGATGCAAGAGGCACAAGCTGCGGCAGATAAAGGCACAGCCGCAATCGGTATTAGTGAGGATAGAATAGTAGTTCTATCTGCAAATGATGAAGAACAGCCCATAACTCAGACTGCATCGGTTATGACACTTGACGAAAACACTACTGCTTTTGCGGTAGATGGTCTCCAGTATTATTCGTATAGTTATGGAACTACCGGACAAGGTGGTTGTGGTGGAGGTAATTCTTGCTATCATTCAAACTCATATTTTAATTGTAATAATAGAACGGCATTGCTTAACGATTTGATTGCAATAATGGGAAATCAAAGATTTGGCAGCAATTATTCTACCAAAGAATGTATTGATATAGTACTAAATTACGATTATACAATTACAAATTATTGTAATCAGTATGATGTCCCGAAACAATTAGTTCAAACCTTGTTGCTAAGAGAATTGTGGTGCTTGAATCCATCAGATTCAGTTGCTGATAATGCTGTTGAAGCATATTTTGCATGGAAAACGGAATATGAGTATTGGTCTAATATGCCAACTTGGCAACAGGCTATAATTTCTCCACCAACTGCACCAACATATATGCAGGAAGACTCGTCTACAGGTATAGGTCAAATGTTTGCTTGGGTAGCAATTAATGCACACAATTTAGCCATTAATAAAGGATTAATTGGTGGTAATTACTATGATTCTAATGATTGGCATGATTGTGAATATATGTGGAATAAATTACATAGTGATGATAGTTTTGCAATAAAAATGACAACATTGGAAATTTACCATTGTGCTGACTACGCGTCTGTTTGTGGTAGCTTATTCCATTGCACAGAATCACAAATTAAAGCTATCTTAGCACGATATAACGGAACGGGAGTTGCTGCACAAACTTACGGCAATGAGTGCTATGAGTATTATAAGATATTTAAAAAATATTCATAATTTTCAAAAGGCGGGCTAATATGATTTTTGTTAAAAAAATATTGAAGCATATAATAACTATGCTATATTTCTTTTTTTCGAGTTTTAGTTTACCAGTGCTATTAACTATTGCTTTCAATTATACTAAAGGGATTGCAAATAATCCTGACGGTGTATTATTAATTCCTTTTGGTATAATTGGCACTTTAACTGTTATTGTAATCGATATTTTAATTGTTCGAAGTTATTTAACAAATGTCAATAATACAAAAACTGAAAAAAACATTATACTAACTCTTTCTTTTGTTTTAATACTTACAGGTATATTATTGCCTGTTGATGTATGGAATAATTTTTTTAAATGCTTGCTTTTTTATTTGAATACTTAATAGGAAACATAATGGACAATCCCTAAGTTAGTGACACGAGGAATTGTTCACTATCTTAGATCCCCTTAACACCACAAGAGCTATATTTAACAATATGGGTGTTGCATTACCGCAGGGTGATATGAAAACTGTTTATGAAACGATTAAGACCGACAACTATATGGGTTGGAAGTCTTGCACAATGCAAGAGGCGCAAGAAGCGGCAAACAACGGCACTGCTGCTATAGGTATTAGTGAAGACAAAATTGTCGTTCTTTCTGCAAACGATGAAGAGCAGCCCGTAACACAAACCGCATCGGTGATGACGCTTACCGAGAATACTTCTGCCTTTGCAGTGGATGGGATGCGGTATTACGTGTATAACGGTGGGACAACAAACTATTCTTGGGAATATTATGCAAATAAAATTGTATCCTATGCCAATAGCTTTCTGGGGATGACGGAACAACAGGTCGAGGTAACAACGAGTACCTCTTTATCGAATGGACAATGGTGTGTCGACTTTGTGCGATTATGTTGCAAACTGGCTGGTGTATATGATGCAAACTATACCGACATTATTCCAACTACTTCTAGTAGCACTACTATGCGTAATTGGTTTAGGAATAACTACCCCACCAGATTTCATGAAGGAGTGGAGGGAATTCGACCTGGCGATATTATCTTCGTTGCTTCGTCATCGTCTTCTACAAACCCGTATCATACCTGTATTGCGCTTTCTGGTGTAGATAGCAGCGGAAAAGTTGATACAATTAATGGTAACTGGGGAGATGACGGTGATGAGCGAGTAAGAGTGCAGAGAATGCCGGTGAGTGGATGCATTATTAAATGGTATGCCTATCCAAATTATGAATTGGCAAATAGACGCAATTGCTAAACAAAGAACAGCGTCGGACTAGTGTCCGGCGCTGTTTTCGGTGTAGGTGAGTTATATTATCAAGTGTAACACTTCAGGAAAACATGAATTATCAAGATCGCGTAATCGTAATGATACCTATATTACCGGTGGTAGCGTCCTCCACAAAGGCAGTATCTTCTGATATGTGTAGATGTTCCACCATTTTATTGTAACTAATCGGGATAAACGCCGGAATAATCACGCTTCCGTCCTTGTCTACTAATCCTACATAATTAGTCTCATTTTTGAATTCCACATATATTGCTATGTCGTTGTTTATGCAGCTGTAGTTGAATTCTCCTTTTGGGTATGTTTTACTGCACATATTATTCTTAGAATCCAAGCAAAAATCCAGATGCTCCTGCTCAGTGATAAGGGTTTCTTCCAGCTTAGTATTCAACTGCACATAAGAGCCATCCATCTTTTGAGCTACCGTTATTCCTGCTTTGTTGAAGGGGGCAAGATGCTTGTATGGCTCAGTCAATAACCGATTACCGTCCCTGTCCAGGATGTTCCATGTATCTCCAGGGTATGGATTCGTATTCGATAGAGAATCCCAAAAAGTGTAGTCGTAGAAAACTGCGTATCCTTGTTGCATTTCGACGGAACGCATATCCCATGGGTATTTCACATCCGTCACTTTGTACGACATCGTAATCGTTTTCCCGTTGTATTCACTAGTGGCGGACAAAATGTCCGATTTTTCATCGCAGGAGGTACAACATAACAGCAATACCATCGCCAACATTAAACCAAACCATTTTCTCATCACAGTGTCCTCCTTTAAAGTTTCTACCCATATTTTACCACAAGCACGCTCTTGGGGCAAGACTGTATTTTTTCTTAAATAACATTTACTATATTATAACATAACACTAACACAAACAAAAGAAGAAAAGGAGGATTTTTATGAACTTTATAAATTTTATGGTGTTCTCTTGACATTTTCCCCTGCTGCATGCGATACTCTTGTAAAGTTTTTTAAGGACACAAAAACCGACCCAACTGACTATAATGTGATATATACAGGTGATTTGGGTAGTGTTGGAACACAACTTTTGTATGACCTTGTTGGTGAGGAAGGATATGACCTTCGTTGTCGTCACGCTGATTGCGGAAGTCTTATATTTGACGGTGATAAACAGGATACCCATGCAGACGGTTTTTCTATACGAAAATGTCTTATTAATAGCTTTAATGCGAAAAAAGATAGCTGCTTTTTGCATATGTCTTGGTGTTTACTTATTGACGATTCTATGTTATAGTATATTAATAAAGTTTAGTCTGTGTTATTTCGTGTTATGATATCCCGTTTCGTGTTATCCTGCTGACCTTTCAGAAACTCGCTTGTTTTGAGTTGTTTTGATTTTTGGCAGAAAGCAATTTTTGCAGTAAAATAGCGGGTATAACGCACCTGAATACTTTGCTGAGTATTTTGTACGGATTACGATTACAAATTTGTGACCCAAATTCGTGTAATGGCATTTTGGGCAAAGTTTTTAGAAAAATTCAAGTGAATTTACAGAGCGAAAATGACAGAAAATAATCAAAAAAGAAAGGAGTGAGAACGTGCCGGACAAGTTTATACTGCACAGCGATTATCAGCCCACCGGCGATCAGCCGCAGGCCATCGCCAAGCTGGTGGAGGGCTTAAACCGCGGCGATAAGGAGCAGGTTTTGCTGGGGGTGACCGGCTCGGGCAAGACCTTCACCATGGCCAACGTCATCGCTCAGGTCAACCGCCCCACCCTCGTTCTCGCTCACAACAAGACCCTTGCCGCCCAGCTCTGTTCGGAGTTCCGCGAATTCTTCCCTGAAAATGCGGTAGAATACTTCGTATCCTACTACGACTACTATCAGCCGGAGGCATATATTCCCACCACCGACACCTACATCGAGAAGGATTCCGCCATCAACGACGAGATCGACCGTCTGCGTCACTCCGCCACCTCGGCGCTGAGCGAGCGCCGGGACGTGATCATCGTGGCCAGCGTGTCCTGCATCTACACCCTGGGCGATCCCATCGACTACCGCAGTATGGTCATCTCCCTGCGCACCGGCATGGAAAAGAACCGGGACGACCTGCTGCAAAAGCTGGTGACCCTACAGTACGAGCGCAACGACGTCAGCCTGACCCGTAACAAGTTCCGGGTACGGGGAGACGTGGTGGAGATCTTCCCTGCCTATGCTGGGGAAACGGTCATCCGGGTGGAATTCTTTGGAGACGAGATCGACCGCATCACCGAGGTCAACGCCCTGACGGGGGAGCTGAAGGCCACCATCAGCCACGTGGCCATCTTCCCGGCCAGCCATTACATCGTCCCTCAGGACAAGATGCAGGAGGCCATCGCCCGGATTGGGGAGGAGATGGAGGAACGGGTCACATACTTCGAGAGCGAAGGCAAGCTGGTGGAAGCCCAGCGCATCCGTCAGCGTACCACCTATGATATGGAGATGCTGGCGGAGATCGGCTTCTGCAAAGGCATCGAAAACTATTCCCGGGTGCTGTCCGGTCGTCCGGCCGGCAGTACACCCTGCACCCTGCTGGATTATTTTCCCGATGACTTTGTGCTCTTTGTGGACGAGAGCCACGTGACGCTCCCCCAGGTACGGGGTATGCATGGCGGTGACCACGCTCGCAAAAAGAGCCTGGTTGACTACGGTTTCCGTCTGCCCAGCGCCTATGATAACCGGCCGCTGGATTTTGAGGAGTTTTACAGTCATATCCATCAGGCGGTGTTCGTGTCCGCCACCCCCGGCGAGCTGGAACGGCAAAAGGCGGCGCAGGTGGTGGAGCAGGTCATCCGCCCCACCGGCCTGCTGGATCCGCCGGTATCGGTGCGCCCGGTGGAGGGACAGATCGACGATCTCATGGAGGAGATCCGTCAGCGTACCGTCCGCAAGGAACGGGTGCTGGTCACCACCCTGACCAAGAAGATGGCGGAGGACCTGACCAACTATCTGGACACCCATGGGGTTCGGGTGCGCTACATGCACCACGACATCGACACCATGGAGCGTATGCAGATCATCCGCGACCTGCGGCTGGGCGAATTTGACGTACTGGTGGGCATTAACCTGCTGCGGGAGGGGCTGGACATCCCGGAGGTGTCTCTGGTGGCCATCCTGGATGCGGATAAGGAGGGGTTCCTGCGTTCCGAGACCTCCCTCATCCAGACCATCGGCCGTGCCGCCCGTAACGCCGAAGGCGCCGTTATCATGTACGCCGATTGCGTCACCCCTTCTATGGAAGCCGCCATCCTCGAAACCGAGCGCCGGCGCCAGATACAGATGGCGTATAATGAAGAGAACGGCATTATCCCCCAGACCATCCGCAAGGGTGTCCGGGAGGTGCTGGAGATCTCCACCGGCAAGGGGAAGCCCAGCCGCAATGCCAAGGGACTGCGGCTGACCCGGGCGGAAAAGGACGAGCTGATCCGCCAGCTGACCAAAGAGATGAAGA
>SVPB01000035.1 GCA_015066065.1 Oscillospiraceae bacterium
AAGGAGGGTGTCTGTGTTGAAGACCGTTCGCATCGTGTTTGAGAAACGGGGGAGAGCGAAGTTTATCTCCCATCTGGATTTAACACGCACCATGACACGAGTGGTGCGTCGGGCGTCGATCCCGTTGTGGTACACGGAAGGCTTTAACCGCCATCCGTATCTGACCTTTGCTGCTCCGCTGTCCCTCGGATACGAAGGCCTGCGTGAAACGATGGACCTGCGTCTGGAAGAGGAGCTGCCCTACGAGGAGCTGGTTGACCGCCTCAATAGCGCTATGCCGGAGGGGCTGCGTGTTGTTTCTGCCGCTGATGCGGTGTGCAAGCCCGGCGATCTGTTCGCTGCTACCTATCTCCTGCACTTTGACTGCTCAGCGGATGAGCTGACCGCCTTGCTGTCTCGTCCGGAGATTTTGGTGGAAAAGAAGACCAAGAAAAAGACCACCAAAACGGTGGATATTCGCCCTGCCTTTGCTCGGGCACAGGTTAAGCCGTGTGACCAAGGAGCTTCCGTGACGGTGACGCTGCCATGCAACAGCGCCGAGACGATCAATCCCGGCTTACTGCTGACCGCCCTTAACGCCGGTCGGGAACAACCGGCACATATCCACGTTATTCGGCAGGAACTGCTGACGAAAGACGGCGTGCCGTTCCGCTGAATGAGAATTTTTTCACAAATTGCAAAAAAACACTTGCATTTTTAAAAATCATATGGTATTATACTAAGCGTGTTTTTGATCCGCGGGTGAACTGCGCCCGTGGGGGTTAATGCCAGGCGAAAGCACGACATTAAAGCGGATAGTCCTCTACCGGCTACGTGCACGGCAAGAATGTCTGAAAATTTAGGAGGAAAAACCATGGATGCATTGAAACTGATCGCAGGCGACAGCATCAAGGAGACCACTCCCGCTTTCAACGTGGGCGACACGATCCGTGTGGACGTGAAGATCCGCGAGGGTGAGCGTGAGCGTATTCAGGCCTTCGAGGGTACTGTCATTGCCAAGAAGGGCAGCGGCGTTGCCGAGACCTTCACCGTTCGCCGCGTGGCTTACGGTGTGGGTGTGGAGCGTGTGTTCCCTCTGCATAGCCCCAATGTGGCGGCCGTTAAGGTGATTCGTGCCGGTAAGGTGCGCCGCAGCAAGCTGTACTATCTGCGTGATCGCGTGGGTAAGGCGGCCAAGGTCAAGGAATTGATCAAATAATTTCAAATTTTTTGCAAAAAAGGGGCTGCGAAGTCCCTTTTTTGCTTTATTTTTTTGTAATGATGTGTTATAATAGGTCGATAGACAATTAGGAGAAGGGAGGTGTCCTCCGTGGAAGAGCTTAATGAGCAGGAACAAAAGACGTTGCGTACCCGTCGGTTAGCCGCCTTTGCATTCGATTGGGTTGGTGCTATGATTACGGCCATTATGATCCCCGTCGTGCTGTTCACCTTGTTTATTCGCATTGTGACGGTGGATGGGGCTTCCATGCAGCCCACTCTGCAGGATGCGGATCACTTGGTGCTGTTGACGGCGGTGGACACCTATGACTTTGGTGATATCGTAGTGGTCAATCGCTATGTGCAGGAGCCATTGGTCAAGCGAGTGATCGGTATTTCCGGCGACGTGCTGGAGATCACCGGTGACGGTGTCGTATACCGCAATGGCACGCTGCTGCAGGAGCCTTATGTTAACGGCAAGACATTCCCTAATGCGGCACAGGGTCAGATTCGTGTCCCCGATGGCTACGTGTTCGTGATGGGGGATAATCGTCCCTTGTCCAAGGACAGCCGGTCGGCCGATGTGGGCCTGATTCCGGTAGCCGATCTCATCGGTAAGGCTATGTTCCGTGTGTGGCCGCTATCTTCTCTGGGCGGTATTTACGACAATCTGCCGGAGGGAGGGGATCCCGATGCCATCAACTGACCGTCAGCCGTCAGCCAAGGTGATGCAGTCGCTGTTCGACTGGATGTCCACCCTCATTGGCGCCTTGGTGCTGGTGGCTTTTGTATATGCCTTTCTGTTTCGAGTGGTGACAGTCAGCGGCGAATCCATGGAACGCACTTTACAGAACGGCGATCATCTCGTCATGGTCACACGCTTGTATTCTCTGGATTATGGCGATGTGGTGGTCATTGGGCGTGAGGGTGGAGAGCCCATTATCAAGCGTGTAATCGGTCTGCCGGGTGACGTTATCGACATTAACGGCGACACCGGTGCGGTTACCCGTAACGGTGTGATTCTGGAAGAGCCGTATATCCGTGACGGCATGACACCTCCGTTCTTCTTTGTGGGGCCGTATACCGTGCCGGAGGGGGCGGTGTTTGCTATGGGGGATAACCGCTGTAACTCCCACGACAGCCGTGACGACGGCGCTTATTCTCAGCGCCGTGTTTTGGGCGAGGCGGTATTTCGTCTCAGCCCGTTTAATAAGTTTGGTTCCATACAGGAGGGGTAGAAGTGCCTAACCAGCGTTATGGACATAAGAATAACCCCAAACAAAAGCCCAAGGATCTTCGTGGGCGTCCGTCTGCTCCCCCAAAGGAGGAAGCGGCGGTACCGGAAAGCATCCAGTGGTTTCCCGGTCACATGGCCAAGACGCGCCGTAGGATCAAGGAATGTCTGCCCCTCGTGGACGCCGTGGTAGAGATTGTGGATGCCCGTATTCCATACAGCAGCCGCAATCCCGACTTGGATGAGCTGACCGGTCGTAAGCCTCGTCTTGTGATCCTTAACAAAGCGGATCTGGCCGATGAAGCGACCACCGCCCGATGGATCGCTGCCTACCGCCGTCGCGGTATAGCCGCATTGGCTGTGGACTGCAAAAGCGGCCGTGGTATCTCCGGCTTCTTACCGGCGCTGCGTTCTTTGCTCAGCGATAGCGTGCGCAAGTGGGAGAGCCAAGGGATGAACCGCGCCATCCGTGCCATGATAGTGGGCATCCCCAATGTGGGCAAAAGCTCCTTTATCAACCGCTTGACCCATGGCGGTAAGGCCAAGGTGGAGGACCGCCCCGGTGTTACTCGCAGTAATCAATGGTTTGTGGTGGAGGGAGCACAGCTGCTGGATACCCCCGGTGTGTTGTGGCCTAAGTTTGAGGATCATCAGGTGGCGCTTCATTTGGCGTTTACCGGCGCTATCAAGGATCAGGTGTTGGACATCGAGGAGATGGCTTGTGAGCTGCTGGGGATCCTCAGCACCACCTATCGTCCGTTGCTTATCGATCGGTACAAGCTGACCGAGGGGCTTCCGGAGGACACCTGGGATCTGTTGGAGCTGATCGCACGCAAACGAGGCATGCTTCTCTCCGGCGGCGCGGTGCATACCGAGCGTGCTGCCGTTATGCTGCTGGATGAGTATCGCGGCGGAAAACTGGGGCGCTTGACTCTGGAAGAGCCGGGAGGTGCAGATCATGACCAATGAAGCGTTTGATGCCAGCCTGCGTGAGCAAGGCTACGCCTGCTTTTGCGGAGTGGATGAGGCCGGACGTGGTCCTTTGGCCGGTCCCGTGTATGCGGCGGCGGTTATTCTGTCGCCGGATGCTCCCATCCTCGGCATTAACGACTCTAAGAAACTATCCGAGAAGAAACGTGAACAGCTGTTTGACATCATCTGTCAGCAGGCGGTAGCTTTTTCGGTGGCCTCTGCCTCGGTGGAGGAGATAGAGCGCCTTAACATCCTGCAAGCTACCTTTCTGGCGATGCGTCGGGCAGTGGAAGGCTTAGGGGTAACCCCAGACTTGGCTGCCATTGACGGCAACAAAATCCCACCCGGTCTGTCAATGCCGGCCATCAGCGTTGTAAAGGGGGATGCCTTGTCAGCCGCCATAGGCGCTGCATCTGTGTTGGCCAAGGTATCTCGAGACCGTGTGATGAAGGAGATGGACGCTGTCTACCCCGGCTACGGCTTTGCGGTACATAAGGGTTATGGCACGGTGGCGCACATCAACGCTTTGCGTGACCTTGGCCCCTGTCCTATCCATCGCCCCAGCTTTTTGACCAAGATACTGGGGGAGAAACGCTGATGGCCAAGATCTCTAAGGGCGCTGCCGGTGAGGTGCTGGCCGCCCGCTTTCTGCGAGAAAAGGGCTTTACCATCATTGGGGCCAACTATCGCTGTCGCCATGGCGAGATTGATATCATCGCCCAAGACGATACCTACATTGTTTTCGTAGAAGTAAAGACCCGCCGTTCGGACAGTCTGTACACCCCCCGTGAGGCAGTCAATACGACCAAGCGACATCGGATACTACAGACGGCGGCTTTGTACCTGAGTAACCATGCTACCACGCTCCAGCCACGCTTTGACGTCATCGAGGTGGTGACATCCCCGGCATCTCCCATGACCGTTGAGGAGATCGATCACCTGATTGGCGCTTTCGAAGCCGGCGACCTGCACGGCGCATTTTAACAAGTCGATTTATCATTGTAAGGAGAGGTAACCATTATGAATTACACCAGTACCCGTAACAGTCAGATAACCGTCAGCGCTTCCAGCGCTATAGCAACCGGTATTTCTCCGGAGGGCGGTCTGTTTGTGCCTCAATCTTTTCCGACTATTTCGGAGGATTATATCCGATCGCTTCTTCCTTTGTCCTACGCCAAGCGTGCGGAGAAGGTGCTCTCTCTGTACCTGACCGACTTTACGGCGCAGGAGATTGAGGAGTGTGCTTGTGCCGCCTACGGCGAGCAGTTTGATACCCCTGCTATTGCGCCCCTGCATGATCTGGGGGATGGCCGGCATATGCTGGAACTGTGGCACGGCCCTACCTGCGCCTTTAAGGATATGGCATTGCAGATTCTGCCTCACTTGATGCGTGTTTCGGTACAAAAAGCGGTACCCGGTCAAGAGACGGTTATCCTGGTGGCTACCTCCGGCGACACCGGTAAGGCTGCTCTGGAGGGCTTCAAGGATGCATCCGGCACGCGTATTCTGGTGTTTTATCCCCAGGATGGTGTTAGCGAGATGCAACGCCTGCAGATGGTAACCCAGGAAGGCGGCAATGTAGGCGTGTGCGCCATTCGCGGTAACTTTGATGATGCCCAGACGGGGGTTAAGGCGCTGTTTACCGACGAGAATGTCACCGCCCGGCTGGCCGAAAAAGGGATGCGCTTTTCCAGCGCCAACTCCATTAACTGGGGCCGTCTCTTGCCCCAGGTCGCCTATTATGTTTCTGCTTATTGCGATATGGTCACTTCCGGTGCTGTCAAGATGGGCGATCCTATTAACATCGTGGTACCCACGGGTAACTTCGGCAACATTCTGGCCGCTTATTATGCCAAGCGCATGGGTCTGCCTGTGGCCAAGCTTATCTGTGCGTCCAACCGCAATCGGGTGCTTACTGACTTTTTTGAAACCGGCGTATACGACGTGACTCGTCCCTTCTACACCACCACCTCGCCGTCCATGGATATTTTGGTATCCTCCAATCTGGAGCGTCTGCTGTACCATCTTTGTGACGAAGACGACACCGTTGTTGCTGGCATGATGAAGGATCTCAAGGAGAAGAAGGCGTATACCGTCCCGGAGAAGGTGCGTCAACGTACAGCGGAGACCTTTGCCGCCGGCTGTGCGACCGATGAGCAGGCGGCAGCGGTTATCCGTAAAACGTGGCAGGAGAAGGGGTATCTGTGCGATACCCACACTGCGGTAGCGGTGCATGTCTATGAAGAATACCGTAATAAAACGGGGGATACCACCCCCACGGTCATCGCTTCTACTGCTAATCCCTACAAGTTTTCACCGGCCATCTTAGAGGCGTTGGGCGAGCCGGTGAGCGCTGACCCCTTCGCTATGCAGGAAGCGCTGTTTAATGCCACCAAGGCGCCTGTGCCGGCACCCTTGGCCGATCTTCGCAGTAAAACGGTTCGGTTCACCGATGTGTGCGACCAGGATATCGAAGCTATGCGAGAGACCGTATACAGCTTGCTGGGTATCTGACGGAGGATATAAACATGGCTTTATTCGCCATTGGTGATCCTCATCTGTCGCTGGACGGCAGTAAACCCATGACGGTGTTTTCCGGTTGGGATAACCACGTGGAACGTCTGGAAAAAAACTGGCGCAATGTGGTCAGTCCGGAGGATACGGTGGTGATCCCAGGCGATCTGTCATGGGCAATGAGTCTGGAACAGGCGAGGGAGGATTTTGCATTTTTACACCGGTTGCCCGGTCAAAAGCTTATTCTCAAAGGCAACCACGACTATTGGTGGTGCACCCGTCGGAAGATGGAAGCGTTCTTTGAGGAGCAGGGGTTTACCTCCTTGCACTTTGTGCACAACGATGCTGTGCCGGTTGACGGCACCATGGCGGTCTGCGGCACACGCGGCTGGTTCTTCGATGCCGAAGAGGATGCCGATCGCAAGGTGCTTCTGCGAGAGGTAGGCCGGCTGCGCACCTCCATTCGTGCGGCTAAGTCCACCGGCCTGGAGCCCATTGCATTTTTGCACTATCCGCCTCTCTATGCTGGCCAGACCTGCCCGGAACTGATTGCCGTGTTGCTGGAAGAGGGTATCAAACGCTGTTACTACGGTCACATTCACAGTTACGGTATCCGACAAGCGTTTAACGGCGTTGCGGACGGGATCGAGTACCGATTGATCTCGGCGGATGCCTTAAGCTTTTGTCCACAGCGAATTTTTCCCACTTTATAGTAATTTTTTTAAAAAAACAGTAGCCAAAACGTTTTGGTTATGTTATAATGTCCTGCGGCGCTTGTGTAATCAAGCAATTTTACGGTTGCTGAAGTCGTTGTATAACGATAGGCAACCATTCCGGAAAGAGAAACTGGGAGGAACGAACAATGAGTCTGAAAACCGCTACTAAGAAAGAAAACAGCCGTGTAGAGCTGGAGATTGAGGTTGACGCCGCTACCTTCGGTGCTGCCGTCAGCGCTGCTTACAAGAAGGACGTCAAGAAGATGAACGTCCCCGGCTTCCGCAAGGGTAAGGCTCCTCGCGCTATGATCGAGAAGCTGTATGGCGAAGGCATCTTCTACGAGACCGCTATGAACGACATCTATCCTACGGCGCTGGATGAAGCCATTAAGGAGTCCGGCTACACCTACGTGGAGGATAAGATCGATCTGGACGTAGTGTCTGTTGGCGCAGACGGTCTGGTCTTTAAGGCGACCATCACCGTTAAGCCTGAGGTGTCTGTGGATGGCTACAAGGGCATCAAGGTTACCAAGCCCTCCGTTGCTGTGTCCGATGAGGACGTGGATAAGGAGCTGACCCGTCTGCAGGAGCGCAACGCTCGTATGGTATCCGTGGAGGATCGCGGTGCCGAGATGGGCGATACCGTTACCTTTGATTTTGAGGGCTTTGTGGATGGCGAAGCGTTTGAAGGCGGCAAGGCGGAAGGCCATGCTCTGGAGCTTGGTTCCGGCCAGTTTATTCCCGGTTTCGAGGAGCAGCTGGTTGGCGCTACTGTGGATGCTGAGCTGGATGTCAATGTGACCTTCCCCGAGGAGTATCACGCTGAAGAGCTCAAGGGTAAGCCCGCTGTGTTTAAGTGCAAGATCCACAAGATTGAGAAGAAGGAGCTGCCCGAGGTAGACGATGAGCTGATCAAGGATGGCAGTGACTTTGATACGGTTGACGAGTTCAAGGCCGATGCCAGAAAGCGTCTGGAGGAACAGCGCCAGAAGGTGGCTGAGGAAGCGATTGACGAGCAGATCGTGGATGCTCTGGTGGCCGGGTTGACTGCGGATATTCCGGCGGCAATGATCGAGAACACCATCAATGACCGTGTGCAGGATTTTGCTTACCGTCTGCAGTCTCAGGGTCTGAGCATGGATCTCTACATGCAGTATACCGGTATGGATCAGGCGGCTTTCCGTGATGGTTTCCGTGAGCAGGCGGAGAAGCAGGTCAAGGTTCGTTTGGCTCTGGAGGCGGTGGCCAAGATCGAGGCCATTGAGGTTACCGATGAGGATCTGGAGGCCGAGTATGCCAAGTTTGCCGAGCAGTACGGCATGGAAGTTGACAAGATCAAGGTCGCTATCCCGGCTACCGCTTTGACCGAGGATCTGAGTGTCAGCAAGGCGATGCAGTGGCTCAAGGACAACGCGGTTATCACCGAAGAATAAGCAACCGACTGTTTAAACGTAAATTTCCCTGCTCATACTAAGCGTTACAGACTTGTTTCGCCGGAGTGGGGAAATTTGCCTATTTATCCATATCTATGAAGGAGGGCTTTCTATGAGTTTCATACCCTATGTAGTGGAGCAGACCAGTCGCGGTGAGCGCAGCTACGACATCTTTTCCCGGTTGCTCAACGACCGCATCATTATGCTGTCCGATGAGGTCAACGATGCTACTGCCTCTCTGGTAGTTGCTCAGCTGCTGTATCTGGAGGGCCAGGATCCGGACAAGGATATCCACCTGTACATTAACAGCCCCGGCGGCTCTATTTCGGCTGGTATGGCTATCTATGACACCATGCAGTACATCAAGTGTGATGTATCCACCATTTGCATCGGTCTGGCTGCCAGTATGGGTAGCTTCCTGCTGGCTGCCGGCACCAAGGGTAAGCGCCTGGCGCTTCCCAATAGCGAGATCATGATCCACCAGCCTTTGGGTGGTACCCGTGGTCAGGCTTCCGATATCAAGATCCAAGCCGATCACATTCTGTTTGTGCGTAATCGCATGAACAATCTGCTGTCCCAGATGACCGGTCAGCCGTTGGAGACCATCGAGCGAGATACCGATCGGGATAACTGGATGACCGCTGATGATGCCGTGCGTTACGGTATCGTAGATAAGGTCGTTGACAAGCGCATCTGAGGAGGAATCCAATTTGTCTATGAATGACGAGCATCAGCAGAACTTTTGCTGCTCCTTCTGCAGCAAGCCTCAGAGTGAGGTGGAACGGCTGATTGCCGGCCCGGGTGTGTTCATCTGTAATGAATGCGTTGATCTGTGCCAGAGTATACTGGATGCGGATGAGACCGTTCCTGCGCGTCGCACCTCGGCCAAAAACAGCAAGCCCGAGACTCTGCCAACGCCTCGCGAGATCAAGGAAAAGCTGGATGAGTACGTTATCGGTCAGGACGAAGCCAAGGTGGTTTTGTCCGTGGCGGTATATAACCACTATAAGCGCATCTATTTTGGCAAAGATACGGATGCGGAGCTTGGCAAGAGCAATGTGCTTTTGCTGGGACCTACCGGTGTGGGTAAGACGGCATTGGCGCAGACGCTGGCCAAGGCGCTGGACGTTCCCTTCGCGATTGCTGACGCTACCACCTTGACCGAGGCCGGTTACGTGGGCGAGGATGTGGAGAACATTCTCCTGAGATTGATCCAGGCGGCAGATTACGACGTGGAGCGTGCTCAGAGGGGCATCATTTATGTGGATGAGATCGACAAGATCTCTCGCCGCAGTGAGAACCCGTCTATCACCCGTGACGTTAGTGGTGAAGGGGTACAGCAGGCTCTGCTGAAGATTCTGGAGGGCACCGTTGCCAATGTGCCGCCCAACGGCGGTCGTAAGCATCCACAGCAGGAGTTTATCCAGATCGATACGACCAATATTCTGTTTATCTTAGGCGGTGCATTTGACGGTATCACCCAGACTATTGAGAAGCGTGTTAACGCCGGTTCACTGGGCTTTGGCAACGAGGTGCGTTCCAAGAAGGACGCCGAGGTGCAGGCACTGATGCGTCAGGTTGTGCCGCAGGATCTGGTCAAGTATGGTCTCATTCCTGAGTTGGTGGGACGTATGCCGGTGATTACGACGTTGCAGTCGCTGGATGTGGATGCTCTGGTTCGCATTTTGGTGGAACCCAAGAATGCGGTGATGAAGCAGTATGTCCAGCTGTTCCAGCTGGACGGCGTGCAGCTATCCTTCACTGACGATGCGATGCGTGCAGTAGCGGAAATGACTCTTAAGAGAGAGACGGGAGCCCGTGGACTTCGTAGTGTTATGGAAGGCCTGTTGACCCAGTTGATGTTTGACGTACCGTCGGATCCGACGGTGGAGAAGGTGGTTATCACCGCCGCTTGTGTCAACGAAGGGGCTTCTCCGGAGATCGTTTATAATCCGGATAAGAAAAATAACCGACTGAAAACGGCAAGCAAGGCCAAGGGCACTGCGCGTCGCAAACCCGTCAATAGTTAAGTTCGTGATCGGTCGATGCGTTGTGTCGACCGATCCTTTTTTAAGGCAAAGCAAAGAGGTGATATACATGGAAAGCTCTGTTCGATATGAAAGTCTCCCGATGCTGGTGCTTCGGGGCCTTGTGTGCTTTCCGGAGACGGTTATCCACTTTGATGTGGGTCGTCTCAAGTCTGTTGCCGCCCTCAATGCGGCGATGAAAAAGGACCAACGCATCTTCCTGGTTGCCCAGAAGGATTTGGAGCAGGAGGATCCCCAACCGGACGAGGTGTATACGGTTGGCGTGGTGGGCCGGGTACAGCAGATCCTTAAGCTTCCCCACGATAACTTCCGCATTGTTGTGGAAGGGGAGTACCGTGCTCAGGTAGCCAACGTTAATCAGGTTGCCCCATATTATGCGGTCACCACGCAGGAACTGCCGGATGTGCCGCTGACCTCCTATCTGTGGAGCGTGGCCATGATCCGTGAAATGCGTAACGCCTTTGAACGGTATACTGATCTGGTTTCCGGCACGGCGCCGGATGTGATGATGGCCGTGGCTACCGATGAAGACGCCGGTCACTTGGCGGATTACATCGCCAGTAATCTTCCTATGCCGCCTGAAGAAAAACAGCAGATTTTGGACGAGCTGGCCGTCACCAATCGTGTGGAGACGTTGTTACGTATTCTGGATCGGGAATGTCAGGTGCTGGAGCTGGAGAAGAAAATCGAAGCCAAGGTCCAAGAGCAGATGGACGAGAACCAGAAGGAATACTACCTGCGTGAGCAGATTCGTGCTATTTCTGAAGAGCTGGGCGAGGCGGACGATCCTATGGAGGAATCCGGCGAGTACCGTAAAGCGATTGATGCGCTTAACCTACCCGAGGAGACGGCAGAGTTGCTTCGCAAGGAGTGCTCCAAGCTGGGCAAAATGCCTCCCGGTTCCCATGAAGCCACGGTGGTGCGCACTTATCTGGATACCTGCCTGGCGTTGCCGTGGAACGTAACGACGCAGGATCATCTGGATCTTGCTAAGGCACGCAAGATACTGGATCGCGATCATGACGGTATGACCAAGGTGAAGGACCGGATCATCGAAGCGCTGGCGGTGCGTCAGCTGTCCGCTGAGATGAAAGGGCAGGTGCTTTGTCTGGTAGGTCCTCCCGGTGTGGGCAAGACCTCTATTGCCCGTTCCATCGCCGAAGCGATGGGCCGTAAGTATGCCCGTGTTTCTCTGGGCGGTGTACGGGATGAATCCGAGATACGCGGCCATCGCCGTACCTATGTGGGGGCTATGCCCGGCCGTATCATGGCGGCGATCAAGCAGTCCGGCAGCCGAAATCCCCTCATTCTGCTGGATGAGATCGACAAGATGGGCAATGATTTTCGTGGTGATCCGGCATCCGCTATGCTGGAGGTGCTGGATACCGAGCAGAACAGCGCCTTCCGTGATCACTATATCGATCTTCCCTTTGATCTGTCGGAGGTGATGTTCATCACCACCGCCAACGATGCTTCGGCCATCCCTGCACCGCTGTACGATCGCATGGATGTGATCCATTTGCCGAGCTACACAGCGGAGGAAAAGAAGCGTATTGCACAGCGGCATCTCCTTAAGAAACAGCTGAGGAAGCATGGCATTACCGCTAAGCAGCTGCGCGTATCCCCGACTGCTATGAGCAAGATTATTGAGTGCTACACCCGAGAGGCAGGCGTCCGTACGTTGGAACGCACCTTGGCCACCCTTTGCCGTAAGACGGCGAAGGAGTTGGTAGAGGGAAGTGCGCAGGCGGTGTCTGTTACCCCCAAGAATCTGGAAGAATATCTGGGAACTCCCAAGTATAAGCCGGAAAATGACCGTCACGAAGACATGGTAGGCGTAGTCAATGGACTGGCATGGACGGCCGTTGGCGGCGAGACCATGCCGGTAGAGGTTGCCATCCTGGACGGCACCGGCAAGGTGGAGTTGACGGGTAATCTGGGCGACGTGATGAAGGAGTCGGCCCGCTTGGCGGTAACCTATGTCCGTTCTCGTGCCAATGATTGGCATATTCCTGCGGATTTCTATAAGACCAAGGACATTCACATTCATGTGCCCGAGGGCGCTGTGCCCAAGGATGGTCCCTCTGCCGGTGTTACCATGACCACCGCCATAGTGTCAGCTCTGACCGGTATCCCCGTCAAGGGAGACGTGGCCATGACCGGTGAGATTTCTCTGCGCGGCCGCGTGCTTGCCATTGGCGGCCTTCGGGAAAAGACCATGGCCGCTTACACTCATCGGCTTTCCACGGTGATCATACCGGAGGATAACCTGCCGGATCTGAGTGAGGTAGAGCCGGTGGTGAAGGAGAGCACCCGTTTTATCCCTGCCAGATGTCTGGATACTGTCATCGGTCACGCCTTGGTGCGTGATCCAGCCTCGGTATAAAGGAGGGATACCATGCGTTGGGAAGATGCCGCATTTGAACTGTCCGCCGGTGTTTCGGCACAACTGCCCATGGACGACCTTCCAGAAATTGCTTTTTCCGGTCGTTCCAATGTGGGTAAATCCTCTCTCATCAACCGTTTGACCGGCCGTAGGTCGCTGGCACGTACCAGCGCAACTCCCGGCAAGACGGCAACCATCAACTTTTACCGATTGCCTTTCATCCGCTTAGTCGACCTGCCGGGTTATGGCTATGCAAAGGTGTCCGCTACCGAAAAGAAGCGGTGGAAAGAGCTGATCGAGGGCTATTTTGATGCTGATCGGGATATGCGTCTGGTTCTTCAGCTGATAGACATGCGCCATCCACCCAGTAGGGATGATTACCAGATGTTGGATTATATGGTCCAATGCGGTATCCCTTTCGTGGTGGTGCTGACCAAGGCGGATAAGCTCAACAAGACCGAGCGAGCCGCCCGTTTGGCAGCCCTTCAGACCGAATTGGGTGATCTGGAAGGCGTGACGGCCATTCCTTTCTCCGCTGTGACGGGGGAGGGAGCCGAGGAGATCCGTTCCATTCTTTTGGACTTAATTCAAGAATGAAGAAACCCCTTGTGCCTTGCGGCACAAGGGGTTTCGTTGTGTATAGGTGTTATGCTTTACATGCTTTCCGGTGCATCGATTTTCATCATGGTCAGCACATTCTTGAGAGCGATACGGGTGGCATCGCACAGCGCCAGACGAGCCATCATCAGATCGTCTTCCACACCGGACACGTGGCACGCATTATAGAACTTGTGGAACAGGGTGGCCAGCTCCAGAGCGTACCGGGTGATGCCGGAGGGATCGTAGCTGCGAGCGCAATCCACCACCGTGCGTTCCAAAGTGGACAGGTGCCGGATTAGCTCTCGCTCCTCAGCGGTGGTTAGCAGGCACAGCTGCTCCTTGGTAGCGGAGATAACGTCCACACCGTTTTCTTTCATTTTGCGGAAGATGGAATGGATGCGAGCGTGGGCGTACTGAACGTAGTAGACGGGATTGGAAGAGGATTGTTCGATGGCCAGGCCCAGATCAAATTCCATCTGGGTGTTCGCTTCTCTCTGGTTAAAGAAGAAGCGAGCAGCGTCCACCGGCACCTCATCCAGCAGGTCACTAAGCTGGATGGCTTTGCCGGAACGCTTGGACATCCGAACGATCTCGCCATCACGGACCAGACGTACCAGCTGCATCAGTACTACGTGCAGGTCATCGCCGCTGAAGCCCACAGCATCCATGGCACCCTTCATACGGGCTACATGTCCGTGATGGTCAGCGCCCCACACATCAATGAGAGTATCAAAGCCGCGCTGGCGCTTATTGCGATGATAGGCGATATCGGCGGCAAAGTAGGTGGGGTTACCATTGGCACGCACCAGCACCTCATCCTTGATACCTTCCTCTTCGCCATCGCGGTTAAGGTGCTTCTTGGGCTGATATTTTTCGCCGTATTCACCGGCTTTGTACCATAGGGCACCGTCCTTTTCGTAGGTAAGCCCCTTGGCGGTGAGAATGTCGATGATCTCCTTGAGCTCTCCGTCATTATGCAGGGTGGATTCGGTGAACCAGCGGTCGTATTCAATACGGTACTTGGCCATATCTGCCTTCATCTTTTTGATGTTGAGTGGCAGGGCGTATTCGATGAGCGCCTGACGACGGGATTGTGTGTCGGCATTGACCAGCTTATCCCCATAGAGGGCGGCAAAGGCGGTCGCATGTTCCCGGATATCGTCGCCGTGGTACGCATCCTCCGGCATTTCTACCTGATCTTCTCCCAGGAAATGCTGCAGATAGCGCACCTCCAGAGACAAACCAAATTTCTCAATCTGGTTGCCGGCATCGTTAATGTAGAATTCACGCCACACGTCGTAACCGGCCGCATCCAGCACCGATGCCAGGCAGTCACCCAGCGCGCCACCACGGGCATTGCCCATGTGCATAGGGCCGGTGGGATTGGCGGATACAAATTCTACCATGATCTTTTTGCCTGCACCGTAGTCGGAACGGCCGTAGTTGTCACCCTGGTTCAGTGCATCACAGACAATATCGGCATAGTAGAGTGGAGAAAGAAACACGTTGATGAAACCAGGACCGGCTACCTCGATTTTTTCAAAGTAGGTATCCGTCAGATCGATATGCGCCACGAGAGTGTCCGCAATCTTGCGTGGGGCACAGCGAAACGCCTTGGCGGAAACCATGGCCGCATTGGTGGCCAGATCGCCGTTTTTGCGGTCACCCGGCACTTCAATAGTATAGGCCCCTAATTCTCCTTCGGGCAGTTCTTCTCTGCTGATGGCTTGTAAAAGCGCCTTGTTAAGGCAGTGACGCAGTTGTTCTTCCGCAACAGTTACGACAGTCGGCATGATTGTTTATCCTCCACTTCAATATGTACGGCGTGGGACGAATTGATACCGCCGTTAAATCCTAAGGTATACGCAAAATCCAAGGTGCCACCCGTATCGCCCAGATGGTAATCAATAGCGGTGGCAAAGGTACCAAGATCCATCATACCGTAAGGCGTGTTGTAGTTACAATGATGGCGCTTGTGTTTTTCCAGAACCAGTATACTGGCGTTGGGACCGGTGCGTTCCAGCACGATACGACAAGGGGAGATGTGCACCGTTGTGGTGGTGCCGGGTAATCCTGTTGCCTCCGTCTCCTGATAGCATAGCTGCCATCCCTGTATCGTCTGCTGAAGGGTACCGGTGGTGGTCAATTCGATGGTGTCAGGCTTTTCACCGGCCAGTGTTTGGGTGCCGCTGATATGTATCAATACATCCATATATTTTAGCCTCTCTCTAATGTTAGGGCATCGGGAGCAACCGTTTCCACCGCTTCTTGGACCGAACGGCCCAGGAAGATCTCCGCAACGTGGGCAAACCCTTCCGGTCGGTCAGATACGTAGAAACGACAGTGGCCGGCATTGCCGTCCGATAAAGCATCTTGATCTCGCAGCAGAGCAGCACAACGCGAAGCGGTCTCTTTTCCGGAATCGATCAGGGTAACGACATCCCCTAACACATTCTGTATGATGGGAGCCAGAAGAGGGAAGTGGGTGCACCCCAAAATGAGGGTATCTACTTGAGCCTCTTTAAAAGATTGCATATAACGGCGTACCATGGGGATGGCTACGTCATCGTCCGGACCGATCCAGCCGTTCTCCACCAAAGGGACAAACATGGGACAGGCGACGGCGGTAACGTTGAAGGCAGGGTCCATGCGTCGCAGATAACGAGCGAATGAACCGGAGCGCACGGTGGCCGCTGTACCAATGATCCCGATACGTCCATTTTTGGTGGCGGCGGCAGCGGCAGCAGCGGTAGGCTCTACCACGCCGAAGGCCGGTACGGACAGACTGCTTAGCACATCGGGAGCAACCGAACTGACGGTGCCGCAGGCGGCGATGATACACTTAACGTTTTTGCCAAGCAAAAAAGCGGCATCCTCGCTTGTGTAATGACGTATGGTCTCTTCGCTTCGGGTACCGTAGGGGACACGCCCGGTATCGCCGAAATAAACGATATCCTCCTGCGGCATTAATTCCAATAATCGCCGCACCACCGTTAAGCCACCCAAGCCAGAGTCAAACACACCAATGGGTCGTCTATCCATCCAATCACCTCCCACGAATAGGTATATCATAGCATAAAACAATAGATTGTTCAATGAAAAAATAACAAATAATCCTATACTTTAGGAACAAATTGTGATAGAATAATAACGAAATGAGGGATCAGTATGCAAAATCAGCCTAACCGTTACGATTATCACCCTTCCTACACACCATACTATCAGCCAACATATTATCAGACACCACAGCAGGAGGAGTCCAAACGCTTGCGTAAGGACGGCACCTTTATCGGCATTATGCTGTTGGCTATGACGTTGGCCATGAACCTGATGTTCAGCGTCATTATGTTTTTCATGGAATTTATATCCTCCATTTCCGGGGAAACGATACCTTTTGCGGAGAGGATGGATAATACCACTTACCTGGTTATGTACGCAATTGTGTACGCATTTGATCTCATCCTGCCTTCTGTGCTGGTTGCTTGGTGCTGCAAGCGCCGCTATTTTCCTCTGTCACCAGCCAAACCGGTGCCGCCGGTTGATGTGTTTCTCGGCGTGCTCAGCGGTTTGGGCGGCTGTATTGCCGCCAATTTTATCGCCACGTATGTCTCCTTCTATTTGCAACGGTTTGGGCTGTATCCCACCGTTTCATCCAGCATGGTAGAGGATACCCCAACCAGTCTCATCCTTAACCTGCTGGCGGTGGCCGTTCTGCCCGCATTGCTCGAAGAGATGGTGTACCGTGGTTACGTGCTGCGCACCTTGCGAGGATATGGGGATTGGTTTGCGGTGATGGTATCGGCGCTGATGTTTGGTCTTATGCACGGCAACACAACCCAGATTCCTTTTGCATTCATGGTGGGCATTATCCTTGGATGGCTATATGTGATGACGGACAACATTTGGCTGCCGGTGACGGTGCATTTTTGTAACAATGCTATGTCTGTTCTGTTATCCTATTTACATCTGGATATGCCCGTGGCGGACCAGAATCTCTTTACCTTGTTTGTGTTTATGGCGGTTGGGGTTATGGGGATCCTATCCTTCGTCGTGCTATGTGTTCGCCGTGGTGCGTTGATGCGACGGCTGCCGCGCCGTTCCTTGCTCTCCTCCGGCCGGCGCTGGGGCGTGCTGCTGACGACGCCGGCATTCCTGATAGCGGTGGTTTTGCACATCATCCTTACTCTTGTAGCCTCGGTACAGCAATAAGGGGGTTCATATGGATACACAAGCCGAATACATGCGTGTGGCGTTACAGCTGGCGGACGAGGCTGCCGCCGAAGGGGAGGTGCCGGTTGGCGCCGTTATCGTGCGTGACGGACAGATCATCGGTACCGGGCGTAATCGCCGCGAACGGGGTAAAAACGCCTTGGCTCATGCGGAAATAGAAGCCATCGATAATGCTTGTCGTTATTTGGGCGGCTGGCGGTTGTCCGGGTGCGAGCTATACGTAACCTTAGAGCCGTGCCCCATGTGCGCCGGCGCCATCATCAACGCTCGCCTTGATCGTGTCATTCTGGGTGCGATGGATCCCAAGGCAGGATCGTGCGGTTCTTTGGTTAATCTGTTTGATCTGCCGTATAATCATCGCCCGGAGCTGATCACCGGCGTGCTGGAGGAAGAATGCCGGGATCGTCTGAAGCAATTTTTTCGTGCGCTGCGCAGATGAATAACCGTGCGTGCCATGATAGAGAACAGCCGTTACCCTCCGAGGAGGGTAACGGCTTATTTTATGTTCGGTATTCCTGGGAAAGAACGCCGTCTGTGATGATATGATGGACATCGTCCACGTCGGCAATGCGGCAGAAGCCGCGCTTTCCTAACTTGCTGCTGTCACATAACAGCACCGTTTGAGCAGCGTTAAGCATGTACAGCCGTTTGATTTGCGCTTCGTTTTCGTCCGCATCGGTTATGCCAGCGTGGGGGTGAATCCCTCGACACGAGATGAAAGCATAATCCGCTGAGAACTGTTGTATAAAATGCTGCGCCTGAGCTCCCACGAAGGACATGGCTCCTTCTCGCAAACGGCCGCCGGTGCAGTAGATATCGATGTTGCCGAGCTCGGCGAGGATGTTAGCGGTCTTAAGACTGTTGGTGATGACACGCAGATTGCCATAGCTCTTGAGATGGCGTGCCAGCCTACATACCGTACTGCTGGAATCAAGGAACAATGTCTGTCCATCGTGGATAAGTGGCAGTGCCTTCTGGACTAAACGTTCCTTTTGTTCGATATTCTCGGTTTCACGCAAGGGCATGGGAAAGTCGGTCGTATTGCTGTCGATATATACAGCGCCGCCGTGGGTGCGCCGTATCAGTCCGGCATTATCCAATATCGTCAGATCGCGGCGGATGGTGGCGCCGCTTGAATACAGCCTGCTGCAAAGCTCCTCTACCGTAATGGCTTGTTGTTCGGATAGAAGACGCAGTATTTCGTTTTGTCTTTCAAGTGGAAGCATCCCGGTTCCTCCTCTATGGTGATCATTTGTGATTATATATGATTATGACGGAAAAATCAAGCGATAAATGACCGATATTATCGCCAAATGTAGACAGAAATGAAAAAATGTTATATGATAGAAGCGAATCAAACGGAAAGGGGAATCTGTCTTGAGTAATCGTGTGCTTGCCTTTGATTTTGGTGCTTCCAGCGGTCGCGCCATACTGGCCACCTTTGATGGTGAGCGAATCCATATGGAGGAGATCCATCGCTTCAGTAATGACCCCGTCAATGTATGCGGCGTGTTTCATTGGGACGTGCTGCGCTTGTTTCACGAGATCAAGCAAGGTATCACCAAAGCGGTACACGCCGGTGGATTTGATGCGATCGGCATAGACACCTGGGGTGTAGATTTTGGCCTGATCGACAGGA
>SVPB01000036.1 GCA_015066065.1 Oscillospiraceae bacterium
AAGGCGCATCTGCGCAACTTTGCCATCCCCTTTGCCCATCGGTCGGACGGGCGGCTTACCCCCGATCTGCCTGCCGGCTATGCGGCACCGGAGCAGTATGACGTCACCGGTACCCTGCCGGTAGAGGACACCGCCGACGTATACGGCCTGGCGGCCACCGTCTTCTATACCGTCACCGGAAGTCTGCCTCCTGCCGGTAACAGCCGGGCGGCTAATTCGGATGACCTGTTCATGTCCGCTGAGATCGCCCAGGAGCTGACCCAGCCGGTGTGCGTGGCGCTGTTTAAGGCGCTGTTGGTCAATCCGGCGGAACGCACCGCTACGGTGGATGCCCTACGTGATCAGCTCAGCCTGCAGCCCAACCTGTCTGCTCTCATCACCGAGGCGGAGGAGGATCGTATGGAGGAGGAGGAACCGCAGCGCAGCAGCTCTAAAACCCTGCTCATTGTGTTTGTCAGCGTGTTGGCGGTTCTGCTGGTGGTCGGCGGTTTCCTGCTGTATAACCTGTTAGGCGATACCGGCGATGACAACAGCGATCCCACCTCCACCACCGGCGCTCCCACCCTGCCGCCCACCACCACGACCACACGGGAGGTCAGCAAGACCACCATCACCAACGTGGTGGGGCTGAGCTTCTATGACGTGCGGCAGGATGAACGGTATGACGACTACGATATTCAGGTAGTAACCCTCACCTACAGCGATAAGGCGGAAGGCACCATCCTCACCCAGGAGCCGGCCGCCGGCACATCGATCCCCAAGGCCGACAAAAACAAGAAGATCGTCCTCAAGATCACCATCAGCGCCGGCAAGAATGATCAGGTCAAGGTGCCGGACGTCTCCGGCTGGAAGCAGGAGCACGCCACCCTGTATCTGGAGGCACTGGGCTTCCGGGTCACGGTGGATGTCCTGCAAAACTCCACCTATGATAAGGGGCTGGTGGATTCCACCGACCCGGCCATCGGCACGGTTAAGCGCAAGGGTGACAGTATCACCCTGCGTGTCAGCGGCAAGGAGGCCGAGGTAACGCCCCCGGCAGATACCCCCGTTGATACCCCCGTTGATACCCCGGTGGACACCCCCACGGAGGAACAGCCCACCACCGAATCCGAATAAGCAGGAACTCCCTCCATCGGCGATGGAGGGAGTTCTTTTTTTGTACTTACATCTTAACTGGCAGCCAAACCTCGGTGAGAGAATCCTCCTCCCAGGTCTTACCGGCAGACTGGTAATCCACCATGGTGATGAAGGACCCATCACGGCAGGGTACCCGGAAGGCACACATAGCCGGGAAAGGCGGCAGAGGCGCCGGTTCCAGGCAGATGGCCCCGTCAGCACCCTCCGCCAACTCGACAGGAGTACCCACCTCTGCCGTCATGCGGCGGTCACGTGCCAGCATCAGGGGGCCGTACTGTACCGCTACGAAGTGGAACGAGGCAGGATCCTTCTCCCAGCCGGGGGCATGCCATACCGTGGGGTTCATGGCCAGCTCCAGCCGCAGGGTGTCTCCGGGGACAAACGTCCGACGCACCACAGCGTAGGTGCCGGCGGTCACCGGCATCGGCTGGTCGTTGACCGTCAGGGTAGAGCCAGCGGCAAAGGTAGGAATACGTAGGCGCAGTGCCGTCTCGGTCGCCGGTGCGTCGGTCACACGCAGGGTAACGGTACCCTGCGTGGGATACGCCGTGTCCACCGTCAGAGACAGCCCACCCTCAAAGGCATAGGTGCCGGCAATGTACAGCTGGAACACCACCCCATCGGCCGTGTGCTGGGCGGCCATGTGGGGTACCAGACCGGTACCGGCGGCACCGATGGCGGCACAGCACCCATACACGACCTCGCCCTCGGGAGAAAGCTTGCGGCCGCCGGTGGCACGCCCCCGCTTTTGCGCAAGCAAAGGGGAATAGCTGTCAAAGGGCAGGCCGTCGTTCACGGTGGCTCCCTCGGTGTTCACCGCACCGTACAGCGCGTTGTAGACCGCCTTTTCGATGGCGTCCGCAAACCGCATCTCACCGGTCAGGCACAAAAGACGATAGCAGAACTTGATCCATGTCACGGTCACGCAGGTCTCCTGCATGATGCCGGTATAGGTGGTGTCCGTCTGGGTACGGGCGGAATGATTGAACAGCTCGTGCTCACAGCCACAGCACCCAATGACGGTGGTATCGGTTGCCAGCACGCCGTCCGCAAACCGGACGGCCATCTCCTTGCACCGTTCCTCTCCGGTAACCCGGTAGTATTCCAGCAAGCCCTCAAAGCAGGACATCATCTCGTAGGCCTTGCGTACCGGCCAGGTGTACGGTGCCCGTTCGGTGCCGTCAATGGTAAACAGATTCTCTTCCCGGGTGCCGGTGTTGACGATGTGCCGGGCAAACTCCAGATACCGGGGATAACCGGTACGCACGTACATGAGCATCACCGGCTCCAGCAGGGAGACCGAGTTGGCGCCGCACCAAAAATCCGAGGTCTCGTTTAAGGCTATCTTTCCATCCGGTCCCAGGGTCTCCACCATGTAATCCAGATGGGCGACCATGGCCCGGTCGATGGCTTTTATCAAGGCCTCGTCCCGGCAGATATCCACAAAGAACAAATAACCCAGCAACACGTATTTGCGGCACCACACGTCCCAGCCATAATATTCACGGTCGGGTGCATAGGAAGCGATACGGCCTTGCTCGTCCTGCCGCTTCAACAGCTCCCGGGCGGTGTTCTCCAGGATGGTGTATAGCTCCTCATCGTGGGTATACCCGTAGGTGATGCAGGCGCCCCGCATCATCTTTCCCCAGTATTCGCCGCGCCAGCCGGCGTCCTCGCTGTCAAAGTAGTACCCCACGTCAAACTGGTGCACAAACCGGTCCCACAGCGCAGGGTCCTTAAGCTGGATCTTCTGGATAAAGCGAAGCATGGTGTCCTCGATGCCGGTCAGCCGTCGCTCATCCCGGGCATTAGGAATAAAGGTCAACGATTTTTGATACATTTTGTCATCACCTCCTCTTGATTTTAACACGCCGGCGCTGTATAATAATTGTATATTGTGTGCGTTTTATTGTACATATCTTGCAAAGGTGGTGATCGGATGGTCTATGCCAGCCATATCCCGGCACATCCCCAACGGGAGACCTGGGATCACGATGCGTGCTTTGACCGTACCAAGCCCTTCCACGACGTGCGTGCGTACCGGCACGACGTGTATCCCCTCCTGGGGATGCACGACCACACCTTTTACGAGGTTAACGTGATCCTGCGTGGAGAGGGACGGCATTATATCGGGGAGCGCAGCTGTCCGGCCCGGGCCGGAACCGTGTTTGTCCTTCCGCCTCTGGTGCCCCATGGTTACGCTTCTCCGGAGGCGTTGGTGGTGTTTCACATCCTGCTGAGCGCCGCCTTTATGCAACGATACACCGAGCTGCTTACCGCTATGGATGGATATACCCTGCTGTTTGAGGTGGAGCCGTTGCTGCGAGGGGAATACCCCCAGGAGCTGTTTCCCCAGCTGCCTGAGGAGGAGCTGCAAGCCCTGATCCCTATGCTGGATGCTCTGGCCGCCAACAGCATCCCTACGGATGCTCACACCGGGGTGCTGTGTCACGGACTTACCCTGCAGATCCTGGCAACCCTGTGTGCCCACACCGCCCGTTTGGCCCCCTATCACACCTTAAAGGCCGCCACCGATCTCCCTATCCTGCGCAGCATGGAATACATCCACGCCCATTGCGGCGAGCCACTCTCCCCTACCGTGCTGGCCAAGGAAGCCGGCATGGCCTACGCCACCTACCTGCGGCATTTTACCCGGGTCAGCGGACAGACACCCCACGCTTACCTGACCGCCTGCCGGATGACCCGGGCACGGCAGCTGCTGCGGCACACCTCCATGACGGTACTGCAGGTAGCGCTGGAATGTGGCTTCTACGACAGCGCCCATTTCATCCGTACCTTTCGCCAGCAGGAGGGCATCAGCCCCTCAGAATATGCAAAAACGCCCGGACGGTAACCCGTCCGGGCGTTCTGTCTGTTAGTCGCGGTAGAGATTCATGCGGAACAGGGCGGATTCCTCATCCTTGTTCTCGCACACCACGGTGGCTTCCTCAATGGTCGCTTGCGAGATGGCACCCGACAGCACCAGCAGCTGGGTCAGTCGGCTCTTAAGATTGAGCACGTCCCCTTCACCGGTCTTCAGATACACCTCGCCTTCGGTGGTTGCTACAAACTCCATGAGCTTATTAAAATCAAAATTATGGATCTGTACGCCTTCCATCCTATACCCTCCTTTTATGTATTGTGCCGGGAATACCGCCGGCTCGTGGGTATAGTATACCGCATTTCCGCACAAGATACAACCACCTTTCTCAAAAAAATATGGAGCGTTTACAAAGAATTCACAAACACCCCTTGACAGTTGGGCAAAGGCGTGGTATTCTATGGTTAGCACTCGGGCATTGAGAGTGCTAATATGGCAAAAGGAGTGGTTCCCTATGGCACTTGACCCGCGCAAGGCACAGATCCTCCGGCTCATCGTCGAGGTCTACATCGAAAGCGGCGAGCCTGTGGGATCCAAGGCCTTGGCAGAGATGCTGGGCAACTGTGTCTCCTCTGCCACCATCCGTAACGACATGGCCGCCTTGACCGCCGATGGCTATCTGGAGCAACCCCACACCTCGGCCGGGCGGTTGCCCACCTCCCGGGCGCTGCGACTGTACGTCAACGAGCTGATGGCTCGCCGGCAGCTGCCGCTGCAGGAAAAGGTGCTCATCGGTGACACCCTGTCCGCCCTTTCCGGCGATGCCACCCGTCTGTTGGAGGATGCCACCCGGGCATTGGCCGATATCACCGGGCTGGCCGCCTTTGCTACCCGTCCCGAGCAGATAGGCAACCGTATCAGCCGGCTGGACGTCATCCAGATGTCCCCCCGGAACATGGCGGTGCTGTTGGTGCAGGATAACGGGTTCCTTCGCACCCGGATGTGCCGGTGTCGCCGGGATATCCCCAGCCGGGTCACGGTCGCCTTGGCGGAGTACATGTCCCGTCGGTTCCTCAGCAAGCCTCTGGAGGCGGTCACCGTGACCGCCATGCAGGAGATCCTGCTGGAGCTGGGCAACGGCGGCATGGCCGTCACCCCCATCCTATCCGCCTTCTATGAGCTGGCGCAGGAATGTGCCGATGCCAAGGTGGCGCTGTCCGGTCAGATGAATCTGCTGCGCAACCCCGACTATCCGCCGGAGCAGGCGCGGATGCTACTGGCCTTCCTCAACGAGAGACAACCGCTGTGGGATCTGGTTGGCACACTCCCCGACGGGGTGCAGGTGCTGTTGGGCGATGACAGCCTGCCGGCACTGCACGGCTCTGCTGTGATCACCTCCCGGTATTCTTTGGGAGAGCGAGGCGACGGCATCATCGGCATCATCGGCCCGGCTCGCATGGATTACGCCACCGCCATCCCCCGGGTGGAATACTTCGCCGCCGCGGTGGGGCGGATATTGGACGAACTGCTGGATACCGGCTCGGCGCTGGATATATAAAAGGAGGCAACCCCCATGGAAAAGGAACAGAACACCGTCGACACCGCCACCGAAGCGGAACAGACCACCCCTCCCAAAGAGGAGAAGAAAAAAGCCACCAAGGCACAGGTCACCGATCTGGAGCAGAAGCTGGCTGCCGCCCAGGAAGAACTGGCGCAGGTCAAGGATCAGTATCAGCGGATGCTGGCGGAATACGCCAACTACAAGCGGCGCACCGAGCAGGAAAAGGAGCAGATCGGTGCTTTTACCAAGGCGGAGCTGCTCACCGGCCTGCTGGTAAGTCTGGATAACATGGAGAAGGCCATTGAAGCCCCTGCCGGTGACGAATATAAGACCGGGGTGGACTTGGTGCTCAAGCAGTTTATGGAAGCCCTCCACAAGCTGGGGCTGGAGGAGATCGAGGCAGAAAACGCCCCCTTTGATCCCAACGTGCACAACGCCGTTATGCGGGAGGATGCCGACGGGGTGGAGCCGGACACGGTAACCGCCGTATTCCAAAAGGGCTACAAGATAGGCGAACGGGTGTTACGCCCGGCCATGGTCAAGGTCGCTAATTAAAGGAATTTTTCCTTATTAGATAGTCAGACAAACACATTGTGAACAGATATTGGAGGTAATCATTATGGCAAAAATCATCGGTATTGACTTAGGTACTACCAACTCTTGCGTCGCTGTGATCGAAGGCGGCGAAGCGGTCGTCATCCCCAACGCTGAAGGCGCCCGTACCACCCCCTCTGTGGTGGCTTTCAAGAAGGATGGCGAGCGTGTGGTGGGCCGTGTGGCCAAGCAGCAGGCTGTGTCGGCCCCTGACCGCACCATCTCTTCCATTAAGCGTGACATGGGCACCGACCGCAAGGTGACCATCGACGGCAAGTCCTATACGCCTCAGGAGATCTCCGCCATGATTCTGCAGAAGCTCAAGCAGGATGCGGAAGCCTATCTGGGCGATACCGTCACCGAAGCGGTCATCACCGTGCCGGCCTACTTCACCGACGCCCAGCGTCAGGCCACCAAGGATGCCGGCAAGATCGCCGGTATGGAGGTCAAGCGTATCATCAACGAGCCTACCGCCGCGGCTCTGGCTTACGGCATCGACAAGGAAACCGATCAGAAGATCATGGTCTACGACCTGGGTGGCGGTACCTTCGACGTGTCCATCATCGAGATGGGCGACGGCGTGCAGGAGGTGCTGGCCACCGCCGGTAACAACCGGCTGGGCGGCGATGACTTCGACCAGAAGATCGTGGATTGGCTGATCAGCAGCTTCAAGGCGGAAACCGGCGTGGATCTGTCTGCCGATAAGATGGCGGTACAGCGTCTGCGTGAAGCCGCTGAAAAGGCGAAGATCGAGCTGTCCGGCGCTACCACCAGCTCCATCAATCTGCCCTTCATCACCGCCGATGCCACCGGTCCCAAGCATCTGGACATGACCCTGACCCGGGCCAAGTTCAACGAGCTGACCGCCTCTCTGGTGGATGCCACCATGGCACCGGTGCGTCAGGCGCTGTCCGATTCCGGCCTGTCCGCTTCTCAGGTGGATAAGGTACTGCTGGTGGGTGGTTCCACCCGTATTCCCGCGGTGCAGGAGGCCATCCAGAAGTTTATGGGCAAGGAGCCTTTCAAGGGCATCAACCCCGATGAGTGCGTTGCCATGGGTGCTGCCCTGCAGGGCGGTGTGCTGGGCGGCGAGGTCAAGGGCCTGCTGCTGCTGGACGTGACCCCCCTCTCTCTGGGCGTGGAGACCATGGGCGGCGTGATGACCAAGGTCATCGATCGCAACACCACCATCCCCACCAAGAAGAGCCAGATCTTCTCCACCGCCGCCGACAACCAGCCCTCCGTGGAGGTGCACGTGCTGCAGGGTGAGCGTGAGTTTGCCAAGGACAATAAGACCCTGGGTATGTTCCATCTGGACGGTATTGCTCCTGCTCGCCGTGGCGTGCCGCAGATCGAAGTGACCTTTGACATCGATGCCAACGGTATCGTCAACGTGTCCGCCAAGGATCTGGGCACCGGCCGTGAACAGCACATCACCATCACCTCCAACACCAACATGTCCAAGGAGGACGTGGAAAAGGCGGTGCGTGAGGCGGAGCAGTATGCCAGCGAGGATAAGGCGCGCCGCGAGGCCGTGGACACCCGTAACAACGCTGACCAGATGGTCTACCAGTGCGAGAAGACCATCGAGGAGCTGGGCGACAAGATCGATGCCGCCGATAAGACGGACCTGGAAGCTAAGATGAATGACCTGAAGGAAGCGCTCAAGGGCGAAGACATCGAGGCCATCAAGCAAAAGCAGGAGGAACTGACCAAGGCCTTCTACGCCGTTAGCGAAAAGGTATACCAGCAGAACGCTCCTCAGGGCGATGCCGGTGCCGCCCCCAATGGCGGTGCTGCCCCCGACAGCGAGGGCTACTACGACGGCAACGTCCAGTAAGATAAGACGTGTGTTGACCGCCTCGCTCATGCGAGGCGGTACCATGCGTTAAAGGAGTGTACCTATGGCAGATAAACGAGATTTTTACGAGGTGCTGGGCGTCCAGAAGGGCGCCACCGACGACGAAATCAAAAAAGCCTACCGCAAGATGGCCAAGGAGTATCACCCCGATCTGCACCCCGGCGATGCGGCCGCCGAAGCCAAGTTTAAAGAGATCGGTGAAGCCTACGAGGTGCTGTCCGATCCCCAGAAAAAGGCACGCTACGACCAGTACGGTCATGCCGGCGTGGATCCCAACTTTGGTGGTGGTTACGGCGGCGACGTGGATTTTGGAGATATTGGTGACATCTTCTCCTCCATCTTTGGCGGCGGCTTTGGCGGTGGCTTCGGTGGTGGCGGACGGCGGCAGAACCCCAACGCCCCCCGGCGCGGCAGCGATGCCGCCGCTTCGGTGGTGATCAGCTTTGAGGAAGCTGCCAAGGGCTGCAAAAAGAAGGTCAGCGTCCAGCGTATCGTCACCTGCCCGGATTGCTCCGGCAGTGGCGCCAAGGCCGGCACCTCCCCCACCACCTGCCCCGAATGTGGCGGCAGCGGCCAGGTGACCCGACAGCAGCGCACCCCCTTCGGAGTCATGCAGACCCAATCCCCCTGTTCCCGCTGTCAAGGCCGGGGCAGGATCATCGAAAACCCCTGTCCCACCTGCGGTAGCCAGGGACGCATCCGTCAGCCGGAGCAGATGGGAATCAACATCCCGGCCGGTATCGACGATGGCCAGGTCATCAACATCCCGGGGAAGGGAAACGCCGGCGTCAACGGCGGTCCTGCCGGCGATCTGCAGGTGCAGGTCTCGGTGCGGCCGCATCCGCTGTTTGAACGGGATGGCTTTAATATCTGGTATGAATTCCCCATCACTTATGCGCAGGCCGCATTAGGTGCTCAGGTGGATATCCCCACCCTGGACGGGCGCATGCCCTTTGAGATCAAGCCCGGCACCCAGCCGGGAGATATCCTGCGTGTTAAGGATAAGGGTATCCCGTACATCAACCGGCGCGGCACCGGTGACCTCCTGCTGAAGGTGGTCGTGGAGGTGCCCAAAAACCTCTCCAAAGAACAGCAGAAGCTGCTGCGTGCCTTTGATGAGGCGACCGGCGACAAGAACTATCAGAAACGCCGCAGTTTCTTTGAAAAACTGAAGGACGGTTTTCGGTAAAAGTAAAAGTCCTCTGCAACCGGATGGTTGCAGAGGACTTTTGTTACGTTTTTATCGGGCGTCAATGTAATCACAAGCGGCTAAAGCGGCCACCGCACCGTCAGCGGCGGCGGTAGCCACCTGCCGGATGGATTTGCGCCGGCAATCACCGGCGGTGAACACACCGGGGGTGGCGGTCAGACACCGTTCATCGCTGTCCACGTAGCCACGCTCATCCAGACCCAGCAGATCGGCGAATGCTTCGTTCTGCGGCACCAGACCGATGGCGATGAACAACCCATCCAGCGGAATCGACCGGGTCTGTCCGTCGGCAACACGGCGTACCTGCACGCCGGTCAGGGTATCCGCCCCTTCAAAGCCGTCCACCACCGTGCCGGTGATGATCTCCACGTTCGCCCGGGCGGCCAGCTGCTCCTGCAGCTTCTGCTCCCCGGTAAGCCCATCCAGGTTCTGGATGACGTATACCTTGCTGGCCAGATCCGCCAGCAGTAATGCCTCCTGCAGGGCGGAATTACCGCCGCCCACCACGCCGACCGTCTGATCCTTGTAGAAAGCGCCGTCGCACACCGCACAGAAGGAGATGCCGTTACCGATAAAGTCGGTCTCCCGGGGCAGTCCCAGCAAGCGATGCCGGGCGCCGGTGGCCACAATGACCGCCCGGGCGGTGAACTCACCGCCGTCGGTGACCACGGTCTTGCCGTCTCCCTCGTCACGGATGGACAGCACCTCGGCACTTTCTACCTCGGCGCCCTGCTCCAGCACCTGCTCCACCAGCTTTTCCGCAAACTCGTTACCGGACAGCGCCAAAAAGCCGGGGATGTTCTCCACCTTAGGGGAAAAGGTGATCTGTCCACCAAAAGTCTCTTTTTCGATGAGCAATACCTGCTTGTTGGCACGGCGAGCGTACAAAGCCGCCGTCAAACCGGCCGGGCCGCCGCCCACGATAATGATATCAAACATGATGATCCCTCTCTCAAAAACAGCCGGAAAGCCCTGCTTTCCGGCTGTTTGTCATTGTTGCTTAGCCGAGATACTTCTTGATCTCCGGCAGACCGGCGTACTTTTCGATCACGCCGTCCTTGGCGACCACCAGGGTGGGAGCCTGACGGATGCCAAACTGCTGTGCCATCGCAGGCTGCTCGTTGGCATATACCTTCTTGTAACCCACGCCAGCCTTATCCAGCGCCGCACAAGCGATCTTGCAGTTGGGGCAGGTGGTGGTGGCGAACAGCCACACGCCATCGGGGGTCACATCAGCCACGGGAGCCACCGCTTCCTCCGCAATCTGCGCCGCTTCGGAGGTACAGCCACAGCGGGTCAGCTTGGAGTTGGCGATGTCGTACACCTTACGGTCCTTGTATTCCTGGCTCTTACCGTCGTTCCAGTTCTGGACCGGGCGGTAGTAGCCGGTGATACGGCTGTAGACCTCGGTCTTCTGACCGCAGGTGGGGCAGGTAAACTGCTCACCGGCCAGATAGCCGTGATCCTTACACACCGAGTAGGTGGGAGACAAGGTGTAGTAGGGCAGCTTGTAGTTCTCCGCAATCTTGCGCACCAGCGTAGCGGCCGCCTTCCAATCGGGCAGCTTCTCGCCCAGGAAAGCGTGGAACACGGTACCGGAGGTGTAGAGGGTCTGCAGCTCGTCCTGAATGTCCAGAGCAGAGAAGATATCCTCGGTGTAACCTACCGGCAGGTGCGACGAGTTGGTGTAATAAGGAGCGTCGTCCTCATTCTTGGCCGCCGTAATGATGTCGGGATAACGCTTGACATCGTGCTTGGCCAGACGGAAGGCGGTGGACTCGGCCGGGGTGGCTTCCAGGTTGTACAGATCGCCGTACATCTCCTGATAGTCGGACAGACGCTCACGCATATGGTTGAGCACCTCGGCGGTGAAGTCCTGGGTCTCCTTATGGGTCATATCCTTACGCAGCCACTTGGCGTTGAGGCCCACCTCGTTCATGCCCACCAGACCGATGGTGGAGAAGTGGTTGTTGAAGGTGCCCAGATACCGCTTGGTATAGGGGTACAGACCGTTCTCCAGCAGCTGGGTGATGACGCCGCGCTTGACCTTAAGGGAGCGAGCAGCGATATCCATGAGCTTATCCAGGCGCTTGTAGAAGTCTTCCTTATCGGTGGCCAGATAGGCGATGCGAGGCATGTTGATGGTCACCACGCCCACCGAGCCGGTGGACTCGCCACTGCCGAAGAAGCCGCCGGACTTCTTGCGCAGCTCACGCAGGTCCAGACGCAAACGACAGCACATGGAACGCACATCGGAAGGCTCCATGTCGGAGTTGATGTAGTTGGAGAAGTAGGGCGTGCCGTACTTGGAGGTCATCTCAAACAGCAGACGGTTATTCTCGGTATCCGACCAATCGAAGTTATTGGTGATGGAGTAGGTGGGAATGGGATACTGGAAGCCACGGCCGTTGGCGTCACCCTCGATCATGATCTCGATGAACGCCTTGTTGACCATATCCATCTCCGCCTGGCAATCCTTGTACTTGAAGTCCACTTCCTTGCCGCCGATGATGCAGTTGAGCTCCGCCAGGTCAGCCGGCACCACCCAGTCCAGCGTGATGTTGGAGAAAGGCGCCTGGGTACCCCAGCGAGAGGGGGTGTTCACACCGTAGATGAAGCTCTCCAGGCACTTCTTGACCTGCTCATACGTCAGGTTGTCCACCTTGACGAAGGGAGCCAGATACGTGTCAAAGGAGGAGAACGCCTGCGCGCCGGCCCACTCGTTCTGCATAATGCCCAGGAAGTTGACCATCTGGTTGCACAGGGTGGCCAGGTGGCTGGCAGGTGCCGAGGTGATCTTGCCGGGAACACCGCCCAAGCCCTCCTGAATGAGCTGCTTGAGAGACCAGCCAGCGCAATAACCGGTCAGCATGGACAGGTCATGGATGTGCAGGTCGGCGTTGCGGTGGGCGTTGCCGATCTCCTCGTCGTAGACCTCGCTGAGCCAGTAGTTGGCGGTAATGGCACCGGAGTTGGACAGAATGAGACCACCCACCGAGTAGGTGACGGTGGAGTTCTCCTTGACACGCCAGTCGTTGATGTGCAGATAGTTGTCCACCACATTCTTATAGTCCAGCAGGGTGGTGCCGAGGTTGCGCAGCTTCTCCCGCTGCTTACGGTACAGAATATAGGCCTTGGATACCTCATCGTAGCCAGCCTTGATGAGCACCGACTCCACGCTGTCCTGAATGGACTCCACCGCGATCTTGCCGTCGGTGATCTTCGGCTCAAAGTCGGCCGTCACCTTGAGGGCCAGAAAATCAATGGTATCGGGGTTGTACTGCTTCTCGCAAGCATCAAACGCCTGCGTAATGGCATCGCGAATCTTGGACAGATCGAAATCGACTACCTTACCGTCACGCTTAATAACAGTGTACATATGCTTACCTCCTTATAAAATCTTCCGCAAAAAAATATGCCGTATACGGCGTTGCTTACACAGTATACAGCATATATAGGTGTTTGTCAAGACATATAACACAATATATTGTGGTTTTTTGACGTTTTTTCACACTCCGCGTAAAGCGGTTTCCTTTACAAATTCCCGGGCGGCGGCGACCATCTGCCGCAGCTGCTCCGGGTCAGGAGCCGTCAGGCCCTGCCCGATAAGGTTTCCGCTGTCCACGAAGGCTTGCAGATAGTAGCGAGGCGCACCGGCGATCCATCGGGCCGCCTCACGCACCGTGTCCGTCGTGTGAAGTTCTTTCACAACGGTGGTGCGAAACTCATAGTCCACGTGTCCTTCCAGCAGGTACCGGACGCTCTCCTCTACCGGCGCCAGATCAAAGGTGGGCAGGCCCACCGTCACCGGGTACTGGGCCGGGCTATTCTTAATATCCATGGCCACATAGTCCACCAGTCCGGCCTCCACCACCCGGCGCAGCGCCTGTGGGTAGCAGCCGTTGGTGTCCAGCTTGACAAGAAAACCCAACGCCTTTACCTTAGCTAAGAAATCGGCAATGTCCGGCTGTAAGAGTGGTTCGCCGCCGGTCACACACACGCCATCCAGCAATCCCTGCCGGGTGGATAGAAAACGCAGTACCTCTTCCTCGGGGATGGCCGCCGACGGGTCGGGGGCGGTAACCAAACCGGCATTATGGCAGAAGGGACAGCGCAGGTTACACCCGAAGGTGAACAGGGTACACGCCACCCGACCGGGATAATCCAGCAGGGTCATCTTTTGCAATCCGTGCAGGGTCATGGGGCACAGCTCCTATCTTATAAGGTATCTAATATATGCTTGATGACCGGCGACATACCGTCTGCCATGTAGTAGAAGCCCAGATCGGTGGGGTGACAGCCGTCCACGGTACAGCTATCGGCCATGTCCCCGTGGAAGAAGTGGGAGCCGTTGAGGAAGTACACGTTCTTATCACCAGCCGCCAACGCACGGCGGTAGCTTTCGAGGATAATCGCCAGACGCTCCTTGGTTTCTACCACGTGCTGAAAGCGCGGACGGGTCACCATCACGTAGGGCATGTCGGGATGCTTGGCGCGGACGGCCTCGTACAGCTTGTAGTGGGTGTTCTGCAGATGCTCCGGCGTGGGGGCGTTGTAATCGTAGTCGCACACAAAGGCCGCCATGGGCAGGCCGGCAATGTAAGCACAGATGGCATCCTCTCCCTTGGCACTGCCGGAGAAGCCCAGATTGACGTAATCCATGTTAAACCGGCGGGACAGTACGTTCTGGTAACAGGTGCCGGGACGGGAGGCACAGCCCCCTTGGGTGATGGAGGAGCCGTAGAACACCACCGGCAACGTATTGCGGTAGGTTTCGGTGCCGGCAGTAAGGGTGCAGCCGTCCTGGATGCCGATGTACAGCTCGTCCACCGGGTTATACAGCGGTAGGTTGAGCACGTACTCGGTCATACTGCCGGCCACCTGAATAAGACTCTCGAAGCCCTTGGTGGCATCGGTGGGCGGTACAAAGGTACCCCCGTAGGTCTGGCTGCCCTGATAGCAGGTGTACAGATCAAAGCCGCAGGAGCCGGTGATCGCAAAGTGAGCCATATGGTCCAGATACGGCCATTTGACCTGCAGGGCGATATAGGGGGAATCGGTAGCGAACCGCAGTCGTATGCCGGCGCCGTGCGCACCGTGCCACGCCACACCGGGGCTGACCGTTTCGGCTACAGCCGGGGGAATACGGCGAAAGGGGATGCCCTCCACGCACTCACCAAAGTGGCGGAAAGGTGCCTTGGCGGCATCATACCAGACGATATCCTCTCGGGTCAGGGCGGTCTCGACCTGCAGGGCAGGATCGTAAGGGTTACCAATGCGGCTCATTATGAACACTCCTTTTCTTATAAAACGCTGCCCAAATACTTGGTAACAGCGATGAATACAGGCATGGTCAGGATGGACAACAAGGTGCTCAGGGATACCAGATTGACCGACAGCAGGGGGTTGCATTCATACCGGGTGGCAAACATGGTGCAGGCGGTAGCCACCGGCGTGGCTACGCAGATCATAATGGAGGTCAGCAGATCTCCGCGCACCTGACACAAAAGCAGAAGCCCCAGCGCCAGCGCCGGCATCGCCAGCAAGCGGATGGCCAGGCAGACATAGCCGCGCCGGTCACGCAGGGCGGCCAGCAGGTTGGTCTGTCCCAGATAATAGCCCACGATGATCATGGGGATGGGGGTGTTAAGGTTACCCACGTGCTGCACGGCGCTGAGCACCACGCCCGGCACCGGGATGCGACAGATAAACACCACCAGACCGATGAGCACGCCGATAATGCCGGGGTTGACCACCAGCCGGCGCAGGGATAGCTCCTTGCGGTCGCCACTCATGCACACCACGCCATAGGTCCACACGATGATGTTAAAGACGATCACATAGGCGGCGCAGTAGAACACGCCGGTGGGGCCCAGGATAGCCTGCTGCAGGGGGATGGCCATATACCCGGCGTTGGAAAAAATGGTGGAAAACCGCAGTACCCGGCGACGGGATTCCTCCTTGTCCCGGAACACCGCATGGGCGATGCCGATGAGGATAAAGTGGTTGACCAGTGCCGCTGCAATAACCACCAGGAACCCCTTGAGCAGGCCTGCGTCAAACTCCCGGGCGCAGGAGCTGATGATCACGCAGGGGGTGGCAAAATACAGCACCAGATTGGCCAGGTTCTTAACAGCGTTGTCGTTAAGCACCCGCGCCTTCTGGCAAAAAACGCCCACCCCAATGAGAATAAATAAGGTCAGCACCTGCTGGGCGACCATCCAAAGATCCGCTATCATAGTGATATAACTCCTTATAAGCTTACTGACAGCCCCTATTCTACCACATTCCGGTGAAAAAGAAAAGCCCTTTGACGTCAAAAAAGCACACAAATGGACCGTGACGTGTCAAATCCATAAAATAACACCTTTTTTTACGTTACTTTCTCGGTTTTTCTTGATTTTTCATATAAATTTAAAAATATTTTAGATTTTTCCCAATTACCACTTTACTTTGCTAAAACGATGATGTATAATAACAGCACGTTGCGAGGCAAAAGCCTCCCGTACATAAAGAAGAAAAGAGGAAATCGTTATGAAAAAACTGCTTGCTTTGCTGACCGCAGCGCTGCTGCTGGTCACCGGTCTGGCCGGTTGCGGCTCTGAGGAGCCCGCCGCCTCCAACACCTCTGCACCTGCTCAGAACGCCGATCTGGCCTATGTGCTGGACAAGGGCACCCTGGTGGTGGGTATCACCGACTTTGCTCCCATGGACTACCAGGATGCCGACGGCAAATGGATCGGCTTTGACGCCGACATGGCCACCGCCTTCGCCAAGAGCCTGGGCGTGGAGGTCAAGTTCCAGATCATCGACTGGGACAACAAGGCCTTCGAGCTGGATGGCAAGACCATCGACGTGGTGTGGAACGGCATGACCCTCACCGATGAGGTGAAGGCCGCCATGGATTGCTCCAACCCCTACTGCAACAACGCCCAGACGGTCATCGTCAAGGCTGCGGACGCCGCCAAGTACCAGACCGTGGACAGCGTGAAGGGCCTCAAGTTTGCTGTGGAAGCCGGCTCCGCCGGTCAGAAGCAGGTGGTGGCTCTGGGCGCCCAGTACGTGGAAGTGGTCGACCAGGCCACCGCCCTGACCGAAGTGAAGGCCGGCACCGCTGATGCCGCCGTCATCGACAGCCTCATGGCCGCCGCCATGGTGGGCGAGGGCACCGGCTATGCGGATCTGACCTACACCGTGGGCCTCAACTCCGAGGAGTACGGCGTTGGCTTCCGCAAGGGCTCCGGTCTGGTGGAGAAGCTCAACCAGTTCTTCAAGGACAGCTACGCCGACGGTTCTATGATGGCGACCGCCAAGAAGTACGGCGTGCAGGCTTCCATCATCGAGCAGAAGTAAGTCGTTCTGCCTCTTAAGATCACGACGTAAGCAGAGGGCCCATCCGGCTCTCTGCTTACCTATGTAAAGGAACGAATCGTATGTTTGATCCCGAATTGATGAAACAGATTGGCGTCGTCCTGCAGGCGCTCAGCGAGGGCTTCTTAGAGACCCTCAAGCTGTTCGGCGTGACCCTGCTGGGGGCACTGCCGTTGGGCCTTATTGTCTCCTTTGGCTCCATGAGCCGGTTTACCCCTCTGCGGCTGCTGACCCGCACCGTGGTATGGGTCTTCCGTGGTACGCCCCTGATGCTGCAGCTCATCGTCATCTTTTACGTGCCCGGCTTTATCCTGCCGGAAAACCCCTGGGCAACGGAAAACGGCCGTTTTCTCGCTTCGGCGGTGGCCTTTATCCTTAACTACGCCTGCTACTTTTCCGAGATCTACCGAGGCGGTATCCAGGGCGTACCGGTGGGACAGCAGGAGGCCGGTCAGGTGCTGGGCATGACCAAGAGCCAGATCTTCTTTAAGGTCACCCTTCTGCAGATGATCAAGCGTATCGTGCCCCCCATGTCCAACGAGATCATTACCTTGGTCAAGGACACCTCCATTGCCCGTATCATCTCCTGGCAGGAGCTTATCTTTGCCGGCTACGCCTTCCTCAAAGGCTCCCACGGCTACTCCGGTCTGCTGTGGCCGTTGCTGTTCACCGGCCTGTACTATCTGGCCTTTAACGGCCTGCTGACCCTGTTCTTCGGCTGGCTGGAAAAGAAGATGAGCTACTTTAAAACCTAAGAAAGGAGGATGACCGATGGAAGTGTTACGTGTTGAAAACATCCGCAAAAACTTCGGTAAGACCGAGGTGCTCAAGGGCATTGACTTCACCCTGCAAAAGGGAGAGGTGCTGTCCATCATCGGCTCCTCCGGCAGTGGCAAAACCACCCTGCTGCGTTGCCTTAACTTCCTGGAGACACCCCAGGTGGGGCGCATTGCGGTAGGTGGCGAGGTGCTGTTTGATGCCGCCGAGCACCGCAAGTACAGCGATGCGGCTATCCGGCAGAACCGCCTGCACTTCGGGCTGGTGTTCCAGCAGTTTAACCTGTTCCCCCAGTACACCGTCAAGCGCAACATCACCTTGGCGGAAGAGCTGCTGGCCAAGGAAAAGATTAAAAAAGAGGGCAGCTATGACGGGCATACCACCTTTAAGGAAGCCCACGCCGCCATCGAGGAGAAGGCGGAGCGTCTGCTGGAGGAGGTGGGGCTGTCCCAGAAGAAGGATAGCTATCCCTGTCAGTTGTCCGGCGGCCAACAGCAACGGGTGGCCATCGCCCGTGCGCTGGCCATGGAGCCGGATATCCTCTGCTTTGACGAGCCTACCAGCGCTCTTGACCCGGAGCTGACCGGCGAGGTACTGCGGGTTATCCGGGAGCTGAAGGAAACCGGCCGCACCATGGTCATCGTCACCCACGAGATCGAATTTGCCCGGGACGTGTCCGATACGGTCATGTTCATGGACGAAGGGGTGGTAGCCGAAATGGGACCGCCCTCTCAGGTCATCGGCGCTCCCCGGAACGAGCGCACCCGGGAATTCCTGGCACGGTTTAATGAACGATAACACATAAAGAGAACGGTCTGTCGTCGGACAGACCGTTCTCTTTATGTGTGATTAAAAGCGGCTTTCCACCACCCGGGAACATTCGTCCGGGGAGTATCGCCAATAGGTCAGCGGCCCTTGGGTGATGAAATACCGGGGTGGCGGTGGCGGCTGATCCTCGTCCTGCGCATCGATGAGCGCCAGCTTGATCTTGAGCTTATCCGGCTGTACGCTCTTGATAAACACCGCCGCCTGCTGGCCCACCCGTACCCCTTCCCGGGGCTCGGCCAAGCCTGCCAGATTGGGGGTCAGTTCCACAAAAATGCCGTAGGGCTCCACCGACCGGACAATACCGGCGATGGTCTCCCCCTCCCGAAAGAGGGCGGCGTTTTCCTCCCACGTGCCCAACAGCTCCCGATGGGACAGGCACACCCGGCCGTTCTCCAACGAGGAGACTACCGCCCAGATCTCCTGACCACAGGTAAACCGATCCCGGGGATGAGAAATGCGGCTGACCGAGATATCCGCAATGGGCAACAGGGCCGGCAGACCGCATCCGATATCGCAGAAAGCCCCAAAGCTTTCCAGCCGGGTGATCCGGGCAGGGATAACGTCTCCCAGCTGCAGTCGGTCGACAAACTCCTCCCGACAGCGTTGCTGTGCCAGACGACGGGACAGCACCGGCTGACAGCCTTCCGGGGTCTGCCGGAATCCAACGACCACGAAGCACACCGGCTTGTTGACCCGGGTGATAAGGACAATGTCCTTGGTGGTGCCCTCCGCGATCCCCAGCGCCCCCTCGGCACGGGGGATGATGCCTTCACCGCAGGGGAGCTGTACATACAGATTGTGT
>SVPB01000037.1 GCA_015066065.1 Oscillospiraceae bacterium
TGGTGCTGATCTCTCAGCACCGGATTCCTCTCCCAAAAGGAGTAGGAATTAACGGGTATTGTGTGTGTATTCGTTCTTGTCATACACTGTTTAATTTTCAAGGTCCACCGAGGCGTTATCCGCCTCGTGCCCCCCACTTCCGTGGGACAGCTTTGCTATCATACCACCCCATACCCCCTTTTGTCAACACTTTTTTGCAAAAAAACGAAAAAATTTATGTTTTTTCTTTTTCTTGCCAAAAGGGGTGTTTTGTGGTATATTCTAGTATATGTCAGAAGTAAAAAATATACATAAAAAAGGAGACAATATTATGACCCCCTACACCATTTATGTTATCTACTCATGTATCCCCGGCAAACGAGAAGCCTTTCTGCAGGCGATGGCCGATGCCGGAATCGCTGAAAAGGTGCGTGCAGAGGATGGTTGTATTTTTTACGACTATTATATACCTTTAGATAATGACAACGATATCCTACTGCTGGAAAAGTGGGAATCCAAGGAGCATCAGCAAAAGCACTGCGAGCAGCCTCACATGGCGCTGCTGCGTTCCATGAAGCCGGAATACGTGGCCGATGGACGAATGGGCGAATTCAAATTACTGTAACACACAGGAGAGCTACGGCGGTATGCCGTAGCTCTCTGTCATTGTCTGGCGTATTCGCTGGGCCACACGCCGTAACGGCGGCGGAACATGCGTGAAAAATTGGAACGATCACTATAACCGCACATGGCGGCACTATCATTAACGGAATATCCCTCCTGCAGCATACGTGCCGCATTCTCCAGTCGTATGGAAAGTAGGTACTCTTGGATCGTAACGCCGTACTTATCTTTAAAAAGCCGGGACAAATAACGGCGATCCAGATTAAGTGAGTCAGCTATACTTTGGACGGTAATATCCTGCATATAAGAGGTGCGTATAAAGGTTTCCACCCGGCTGGCGTAATGGTTGCCGGAAGGACGGTCAGCAAACAGTGCCGCCATCATGCGATGTACCACGGTGGCCACGTATTCCTCTCGCATACTGCCCCATCCAGGGAAATCGTCCTCCAGCATACCGCAAAGCTCTCGGAACAAGGAGTCAGGGAGAGTGCCCACGGGAGTGGGTAAGGTGTCGAACCGCCAGGCCAGCTTGCCCACGAACCCCACCCAAATGTAACGCCACGGATCCACCGTGTCCGCCGCATAGGTGGTCACCTCATGAGGGCGAATCAAAAAGAACTGACCGGCCGACAAATGATAGGTCTTGTCCCCTGCCATAAAACGACCTTTACCGGAAAACACATAATGCACAAGGTAATATTCCCGTACACAAGGGCCAAAGGTGTGGCCCGGGGCACAACGCTCTGTACCACAATCCAGAGGATTGATGTCCGTAAAGCCACGATCACGCAACGCATAAAAGATGGCCTTTCTCAAAACGCTCCCTCCTTTACGACACATGAACAACCCGAACTCGCTGCCTCCCATTATGGCTGGTTCGGGTTATCTTTGTCACTCCATGGTTACATTTTACCACAAAAGAGACACCTGGTGCAATAGAAAAATCACTTCGTCCTTGCTAAAATGAAGAAAAGAATCGAAAGGAGAATGACCATGAAAATCACTTTTATGGGTGCAGGCAGCACCGTCTTTGCTAAAAATGTTCTTGGGGATACCCTGTTGAGTGACGTGTTCCACGAGGTGGATATTGCGCTGTATGACATCGACGAAGCGCGTCTGGAGGAATCCTACATTCTGATCGACGCAATGAACAAAACCATTAACGAGAGCCGTGCTACGGTCAGCAAGTACCTGGGGGTGGAAAACCGCAAGGACGCTCTGCGCGGTGCTCACTTTGTCATCAACGCTATTCAAGTAGGCTTGTACGAGCCGTGCACCGTCATTGACTTTGAGATTCCCAAAAAATACGGCTTACAGCAGACCATCGCCGACACCCTGGGAATCGGCGGCGTGATGCGTGGTTTGCGCACCATTCAGGTGCTCAAGGGTTTTGCACGAGACATGGAGGAGGTCTGCCCTGACGCTTGGTTCCTTAACTACACCAATCCCATGGCCATCATCACCGGCTATATGCAGCGTTTCACCAAGGTGAAAACGATCGGTCTTTGCCACAGCGTACAGGTGTGCTCCGAAGTTCTCCTGAAGAGCCTGGGCATGGAGGATAAGGTAGAGGGACGCATCGAGACCATCGCCGGCATTAACCATATGGGCTGGCTGCTGGACATCCGTGACAAGGACGGCAACGACCTGTACCCCGAGATCCGCCGCCGCGCCAAGGAGAAGAACGCCGGTGAAAAGCACTGGGATATGGTGCGCTACGACTACATTGATAAGCTGGGCTACTACTGCACCGAGTCCAGCGAGCACAACGCCGAGTACAACCCCTTCTACATCAAGCGTGGCCGCGAGGACTTGATCGAAAAATTCAACATTCCGCTGGACGAATATCCTCGCCGTTGTGTTTATCAGATTGCGAATTGGGCCAAGCAAAAGGAGGAGATCCTCAACGGCGGCAAGGTGGAGCACAGCCGCAGCCGTGAGTACGCCTCCTACATCATGGAAGCCATTGTTACCGGAACGCCATATAAGATCGGTGGCAACGTGCTCAACAACGGGCTGATCACCAACCTGCCTGCTGAAGCGTGCGTGGAGGTACCCTGTCTGGTAGATAACGCCGGTATCCACCCCACCTATATTGGCGCTCTGCCCACCCAGCTGGCGGCCATGAATTCTGCCAATGTTTTCTGTCAGCTACTGACCATTGAGGCGGCAGTCACCGGCGACCGGCAGAAGGTATACCAGGCAGCCATGATGGACCCCCACACCGGCGCGGAGCTATCCACCGACGAGATCGTGGCCATGTGCGACGAGCTGCTGGAGGCTCACGAAAAGGCCGGTTACCCCTGTCTGCACGAGTAATTAACAAGAAACGCCCGACGCTTATCGTCGGGCGTTTCTTGTTATTGTAACATCTCTAAGAATTCCGCTTCATCAATGATGCGGATCCCCAACTGCTGTGCCTTGACCAGCTTACTGCCGGCATCCTCGCCGGCCAGCACCACCGACGTCTTTTTGGACACGCTGCTGGCGGTCTTGCCGCCACGCTCCTCGATCAAGGCGGATGCTTCGCCACGGGTCAAGGTGGGTAAGGTGCCCGTAAGCACAAAGGTCATACCGACGAATCGATCGTCCAACCGTTGGGTGTTGCTGTTCATATTAACACCGCAAGCCGCCAGCTGCTCCACCAACAACCGGGACGGCTCCAAGGCAAAAAAGGCCACCACACTGCGTGCCATCACGCCACCAAAACCGTCAATAGCTTCAATCTCCTCGGCAGAGGCGTTCAATATGGCATCCATGCTTCCAAAATGATCGGCTAACAGCTTAGCGGCCTTTTGACCAATATGACGAATGCCCAGGCCATAAATGACCCGATACAGATCGTTCTCCTTGGAAGCGGCGATGGCAGACAGGAAATTATCCGCCGATTTTTCACCCAAGCCCTCCAGGACGCTCACTTCTTCACGGCGCATGGTGTAAAGGTCATACGGTGTACAAACCACACCAGCCGCCACCAACTGCTCAAGAACCGCCGGGCCCAAGCCGTCAATATCCATAGCATCCTTAGAGGTAAAGTGAATCAAATTACGCAGTCGCTGTGCCGGACACGCCGGGTTGACACAGCGCAGATCCGCCTCCTCCTCTTCCCGAATCACCGAGGAACCGCAGGAAGGGCATGTGTCGGGCAGACGATAGGGAGTTCCCTCCCCGTGGCGCACCACCCGTACCACCTCGGGAATGATATCACCGGCCTTGCGCATAGCTACCGTATCACCAATAGCCAATCCCTTTTCGTCAATAAAGTTCTGATTATGCAAGGTGGCACGGCTCACGGTGGTACCGGCCAGAATAACCGGATCAAACACGCCGGTGGGGGTCAAAACACCGGTGCGTCCCACGTTGACCTCCACCTCTCGCAGTACCGTTTCCTTTTCCTCCGGCGGATATTTGAACGCCACCGCCCAACGGGGAAACTTGCTGGTGTTTCCCAGCGCCTCTCGTTGTGTGAAGTCATCCACCTTTACGACTGCGCCATCAATATCAAAGGGCAGGCCCACCCGTTTTTGACCGATCTGGCGGATGTAATCGATGACAGCATCGATATCTTCGGTCACGTGGTAAAAGGGGATGACCGGGATTCCCAGCTGCGCCATCCGTTGTAACGAAGCGGAGTGGCTAAGCACCTTTTCCCCTTCCACCAACTGCATATTAAACACAAACAAAGACAGGTTGCGTCCAGCCACCACCGAAGGATCCTTCTGACGCAAGGTGCCGGCAGCGGAATTGCGTGGGTTTTTGAATACCTTCTCTCCGTTTTCCTCCTGCTGTTGTACCAAGGCGGCAAAGCTTTCCCGGGGCATATACACCTCACCGCGCACAATAAGGCGCTCTACCGGCTCGGACAAAACACTCGGAATCGCCTTGATCTGCTGTAGGTTGGCAGATACATCCTCTCCTACCAAGCCATCGCCACGGGTAGCCCCCCGGTAAAAGCGGCCGGACCGGTATTCCACCGCAATGGAAAGGCCGTCAATCTTCGGTTCAACCACATACACAGGACGGGACACCGTCTGCCGCACACGGCGGTCAAAGTCTCGCACTTCTTCCTCAGAAAACACATCCTGCAGACTTCCCAGCGGCACCTCATGGGTAACCGGGGTGAATAAAGAAGACAGGCGTCCGTGCACACGCTGGGTATAGGAATCTGCCGTAATAAACTGAGGAAACTGTTCCTCCAACTGTCGCAGTTCCCGGGTCAAGGCATCAAAGGCATCGTCCTCGATCTCCGGGGCATCCTCATCGTAATAACGTCGGCTGTGGTAATCGATCTCCCGGCGCAACGCTTCTATGCGGCTTTTCGCTTTTTCGGCATCCATACTATCACCGTCCCGTTTTATTCCGCTGTTCCGTAATCAAAGATCTTGCCCAATAGCGTCTGGTCGTCCCCGTACACCTCCGTCAGGTTATCGGGCACCTCGCCCAGCAGCACCGTCTCCGCCATAGGGAAAACGCTGTCCACCGACACCGACGACCGTGCCTCGGGCGTAATAACCGATAAAGTAACATGCACATGCAGCAATACCCGGAAGGCACTCTGGTTGATGCCTACCGCCTCCAGCGTGGAGGTAACCGTGGTCAGCACCTGCGAGGTCACGCTGACGGGAAAATGCACCGCCGGGCCCCAGCCACTAAACCACTTGACTCCCAGCAGGGTTCCCAGAGGGATCCCCACTTCAAGGGAAGAGAGGGTACCGAGATGCTCCAACACGCGTGTGGCTACCGCCGTCTTAACCGTATTGACAGCAACAGAATCGGCCATGACCGATGACAGTAGCCGGTGATCGTTGTAGGTGACCTGCAGCATGGAGCGACAAAGGTCGGCACGCTCTGCCAGTACCTGTGCCACCGTCTCATTCACCAGCAGTTCTGCTAACGAACGGGCGCGGCTTTCGGCGTATTCCCGAATGACCGGATACATCCGAATAAACAGCATCACCGTCAACACGCACGGTATGAGTAAAAGCAGGAGCCATCTTTTCCAGCCGGGGAACCGTCGTCTCCCCTTGGTCACACTCCGTCGCACAGCAAACCACCTCATTCCAGCATACGGAACGAGGACGTCCGATGTTAACCGGCGGTATCGGTGGCTTCGGGGGCCGGGGACTCCTGCTTTTCGTTGAGACGTTTACGCACTTCGACGCCTTCGTATTTGAGCCGAAATTGCACCCTGCCAAAATACTTCGTATCACACCGACGGCAGAAAAACTCGGCACAAAAGGCACGACTGTGGAAGCGCCATTTCCCTTTACGGTGCAGATCCTGCCCACATGCCGGGCAGGAAAAGCACAATTCGCTCCGCTTGACCAGCGGATTATCAATATCGCTGATAATCGTGGTCTTAAAGGTGATGCGGCGATAAAACTCCTCATCCACCGGCTGTATGGCCGCCGCAAAGCTCTCCGGCTGCGCCACCTTCTGTAAGATCTGCGCCGTCAGCAAGCTGTCGTCCAACGCCCGATGCAGAGACATGCCGTCCTCCGGAATGCCCAGCATCTCCCCTGCCTTGGCAAGGCCCAACTGCTGACCATCGGTAATCTGCATACGCTGTTGGGCGTATGCCTGAAAATCCATATAGTACCGCAGAAAGGGGATCTCCTGCCGGCCGTAGAAGAACCGGCAGTTTTCCATCATCACCAACAGATCGGTGGTGCTCCAAGTAAGCACCGCTGTAGGAGCCTCCCCGATCCAGGCGGCAAAACGGCGCATCATCTTAGCAAAGGTAGTGCCATCCTCCAGATCCTCTTCGGTAATATGGGTCAGATCAGTCACAATGCCGGAGAGCTTTTTGCTCACCGACGGGCGGATGGTACACTGAAAGGTATCCATCCGGCGAAAATCGTCGTCCAGCTTAACCGCACCCAGCTCAATGATCTCGTTAAAGTAGCCGTGGGCTTTCTTGGAATAACTGCCGTTCCATTCCAGATCAACAACGACGTACTGCATCAGCCCATCTCTCCCAACACACGGCCTGCCAGCAGATGAAAGTGCAGATGATGCACCGTCTGTCCGGCGTCCACGCCATTGTTGGTAACGATACGGTAGTCGGTCACACCCAGTTCACGGGCGATGGTGGGGATCACCTCAAAGACATGTGCCACCACGTCGCTGTTAGACGGGGTGACGTCCCTGACTCCGGCCAAATGCTGCTTGGGAATAATCAACACATGCACAGGGGCTTTCGGCTCAATGTCATAAAACGCCAGCACCACATCGTCCTCGTACACCTTGCGGGAGGGAATCTCCCCTGCCACTATCTTGCAGAACAGACAATCCATGATTATTGTCTCCTTTGATGTTAAAATTATTTGAGCATACCGGCAACGGTATCACGCACGGCCGCCACGACGTCATCCGCACGGGATACATCCTTGCCGCCGGCCATGGCAGAATCCGGGCGGCCGCCGCCCTTTCCGCCGCAAATAGCGGCGATCTCACGCACGATATTGCCGGCATGCACACCCTTGGCCACAGCACCGGCAGTAGCCACCGCCAAGATGCTGACCTTATCGTCACCGGTGGTGACCAGTACCACTACGCCTTCGCCCAGTTTGTCACGCATCCGGTCGCCCAGCTCACGTAATCCGGCTGTATCCAAAGCCGGCACACGGGCGGCCAGCACCTTGATGCCGCCTACCTCTACCGCCTTGTCGGCAATATCACCCACGGCACTCTGTGCCATCTGGCTCTTCAGGCTTTCGTTCTCCGCAGTGAGCTCCTTCACCTGCGCCAGCAGATGAGCGATCTTATCCTCCACCTCGGCGTCCTTGGTCTTGAGCAGTGCAGCAATATGGCCCAGCCGTTCCTCCAGAGTAGCATAGTGCGCCAGCACATTGTCACCGGTAATGGCCTCTATGCGGCGCACACCGGCGGCAATACCACTCTCGCTGAGGATCTTAAAGGTGGTGATCACACCGGTATGGGACACGTGCGTGCCACCGCACAGCTCCTTGGAATAATCGCCCATGGAGACCACCCGGACGGTGTCACCATACTTCTCCCCAAACAAAGCCATCGCACCGGAACGCTTGGCTTCGTCAATGGTCATTTCCGCAGTATCCACCTTGAGGTCAGCGGCGATCTGCTCATTGACCAGCGCCTCTACCCGGCGCAGCTCCTCCTCGGTCATAGCCTGGAAGTGCGCAAAGTCGAAGCGCAGGCGTGTATCGGTCACCAAAGAGCCCTTCTGCTCCACGTGACTGCCTAACACGGTGCGAAGCGCCTTCTGCAACAGGTGGGTGGCAGAGTGATTCTTGCAGGTAGCGGCACGAGCACCGGACTCCACCTGAAGCTCCACCGTCTCTCCTACAGACAGCATACCGGCGATCACGGTGCCCACGTGGCCTACCTTGCCGCCGCGCAACTTGATGGTCTCCTTAACGGCAAAGGTGCCGTTGGTGCCCACCACGACACCGCGGTCGCCTTCCTGTCCACCCATCGTGGCGTAGAAGGGGGTCTCCGACACAAACACCGTACCGGACTGCCCCTCCATCAAGGTATCAACCAGCTCCTCCTCGCCGGCCAAAACGGTGATGACCGAGGAAGCTGTCAAGGTATCATATCCCACAAAAGCGGTGGTCACCGCGGCATCAATGCTGTCGTACACGGTAGCGTCAGCGCCCATGTAATTGGTAACCTCACGGGAGGTACGGGCACGCACCCGCTGCTGCTCCATCTCGGCCTTAAAGCCATCCTCATCGATGGTCAAGCCCTTTTCTTCCAGGATCTCCTTGGTCAGATCCACCGGGAAGCCATAGGTATCGTACAGCTTAAATACCGAAGCGCCATCCAGCACCGTCTTACCGTCCTGACGCAAGGCTTCTTCCATATCCCCCAGGATGCGCAAGCCCTGGTCGATGGTCTTGTTAAACTGAGTCTCCTCATTGGAGAGCACCTTGAAAATGAACTCTTTTTTCTCATCCAGCTCGGGATAACCGTCCTTGGAACCGGCGATGACGGTACCGCTGAGGTTGGCCAGGAACTGCCCTTGGATGCCCAACAGTCGGCCATGCCGAGCCGCCCGGCGGATAAGACGACGCAGCACGTAGCCACGGCCTTCGTTGGTGGGCATGATGCCATCGGAGATCATGAACGTAGCCGATCGGATGTGGTCGGTGATCAGGCGGATGGAAATATCGTCCTGCAGACGCTGCTTGTACACCTTACCGGCCAGGTCACATACGTGCTGACGCAGAGCATGCAGCGTGTCTACATCAAAGATGGAATCCACATCCTGCACAACCACCGCCAGACGTTCCAGGCCCATGCCGGTGTCGATATTCTTCTTCTCCAGCGTGGTGTAGTGACCGGCACCGTCGTTGTCAAACTGGGTGAATACGTTGTTCCACACCTCGATATAGCGGTCGCACTCACAGCCAACGGTACAATCCGGACGGCCACAGCCGTACTTTTCGCCGCGATCGTAGTAGATCTCGGAGCAAGGACCGCAAGGGCCGGCACCATGCTCCCAGAAGTTATCCTCCTTGCCAAAGCGGAAGATCCGGTCAGCCGGGATGCCCACTTCTTTATTCCAGATATCGAAGGCCTCGTCGTCCTCCAGATAAACAGAAGGATACAGCCGCTGAGGATCCAGGCCCACCACCTCAGTCAGGAATTCCCATGACCAAGCAATGGCCTCATGCTTAAAATAGTCGCCAAAGGAGAAATTGCCCAGCATCTCAAAAAAAGTGCCGTGGCGAGCCGTCTTGCCCACGTTTTCGATATCGCCGGTTCGAATACACTTCTGGCAGGTGGTTACCCGGTTACGGGGAGGGATCTCCGCACCGGTGAAGTATGGCTTAAGGGGGGTCATGCCCGCGTTGATGAGCAGCAGGCTTTTGTCATTGTGGGGCACCAGCGAAAAGCTGGGCAGACGTAGATGCCCCTTGCTCTCGAAGAAAGAAAGGTACATCTCACGCAGTTCGTTTACGCCGTACTTTTTGAGTTCTTTAGACATAGTTATTACTTCCCTTCTGTGGTAACAGAAAAAGCCCCCGTCCTACATGGGACGGAGGCTCCGTGGTACCACCCAAATTGCGCGGCTGTACGCCGCACCGCTTATGTGTCCGTAACGAGGACTAACGCCACTGCTTGTGTCGCAGGGGGCTCGGGAGTGGCCTTCCGGTACCGGGCACAGCGTCCTCACAGCACGGCCTGTCCGCCGCAGACGCATTCTCTGGGTGTCCGAAATAACGGGTATTCTCCGTCAACGCCTTTGTCGCTATCAAGTATAAATGAAAGCATCGTTTTTGTCAAGGATATTCGCACTTTTTCATCAAAGAAGCCGAAGAGGAACTTCCTCTCCGGCTTCTTCTTTGCCCCTCTGACCGTGTCCCACGCAGTGGGCTTCCGAGGGCAAGATTGCTTATTCTGCGTACCGCACGTCCCGTCCCAAGGCTTTAACCGGATCGACGCGGCTGCCATCAATGCTCATTTCCAGATGAAGGTGGGCGCCTTGTGCACACTCACAAGGGATCTCCTGAAGCGTGCCCACGGGTGCCCCCACTTTAACGGTGTCGCCCTGCTTTACCGTGGGGGCAACCCCGTAATACACCGACAGAACATCCATCCCATGGTCCAGTGTGATAATGCCGCCCCACAGCGGATCTTCGGTCACACTTACCACCGTGGCGTCCGCCAGCGCCTTGATCGTCTGCCCCTTTTCGCCGGCAAAGTCGACCCCTTCATGCAATCTCCAGTCCTGCATGGTCTCGCAGTACATGGGCTGACCGTCTCCAAAGGGCTTCTGCACCAGGTTGCCCATGGGAAGCACGTAAAGATCCGCCGCTTGCGGTGCAGTGGTCGTGGTGGTCGGTCTCGTTGTGGTTGGGACTGTGGTGGTTGGCTTGGGAAGATCCGATACCGGCTGCTCCACCGGTCGGGGGCCTTCCTCCGGCTGAGACGTCGCCGACTCGGACACAAAGAGTGCCTCACCAAAGGTGGCCACCGTAATGCCGCCGGCCGCCAGCAAGCAGGCCGCCAAAGTGACATAAAAGCCTCGTCCGTTCATGAATCTTTTAAAGCGGGACGTCCCGTTAATCGTGTCTTTTTTCATGGAAATTACCTCCTTGTCACCCACAGTATGCACCGTCCTCCCCTATTTTATGCAATCCGTTATTTGTATAGTTTCGACAGAGGAAGCGCTCACTTTTTGTCCACATTGCCCCTTGTCAGAGACAGCTGGTATATGTTATAGTAAAGTGAATACCATTTACAGTTGAAAGGAGTGGACAGCATGGGCATCGGTTTTCCCTTGTACGTTGATCTGTCAGATAATAACTGCACCATCTTCGGCGGCGGAGAAAACACCGTACGCCGTGTACGGGAGCTGCGGCGTTTTGGCGCCAAGGTCACGGTGATCAGCCCCACCCTCTGTCCGCCCTTGGAAGAACTCAGCGCCAAAGGCGAGATCCGTCACATTCCACGTAAATACTACCGTGGTGATTGCTCCAACGCACAGCTATGTGTCGCTGCCACCGACGACGCCACCATCAACATCGCCATTGCCACCGAATGCAAGGCCAAAGGCATACCGGTCAACGTCACCGAACCGGCCGCTTACGGCAACTTCACTTTTCCTCGTGTGGTCATCCGGGAGGATGTGGTCATCTCCGTTGCCGGTGACGTCCCCAGTGCCAAGCTCAAACGCCTGCGGGATCGACTGCAGGAAGCTGTCCCAGAGATGCTGGAAAAAATCGATCAAGGTGAGTAAACAGAGGCAACCGGCCTGCTACAGCAGACCGGTTGCTCCTTTTTATTTGTTGTTCTGCTCGGACTTCTTGTTTTCGGAAGACTGACGATTCACATCGTCCTTCTTGTTCTGCTCGTTGCTGTTATCCATGGGGCCGTTCACGTTCTTCTTGTTCTTATCCACGTGTGTTTCCTCCTTTCACAGATTAGCAAGCCTACGGCTCACAGCAATATTCTGCCGGTTTTTTCTCAAAAATATACCGATTATTTTGGCACAACGGATTGCATATATCTTTCGTCCGTGCTATAATAAGTTAATATAGTTGCAAGGAGGAACATCTCATGGATATCCGGATAGGCGATGTGCTGGAAATGAAAAAGAATCATCCCTGCGGCAGCCGTCGGTTTGAAGTGCTGCGCATCGGAATGGATTTTCGCCTGCGTTGTGAAGGATGCGGACATGAGATGATGCTGCCTCGTCTCAAGGCGGAAAAAAACGTCCGCCGGATTGAGCGCCGGGAGTAGTCACGCCAGGACATAATCCTATATAACAGAAAGGCGTGCTTACCCGTGAAAGATAAATTTACCGAACTGAAACGGCGGTATGAGGAAATATCTCATCGCCTATACGACCCGTCTGTAACAGCCGAACCGGCGCAATATCGAGACCTGATGAAGGAGCTTACTACCCTGCGCCCTTTGGTAGAGACCTACGAAGCCTATGAGCAGGCTGAGCAACGCATCACCGAGGCACAGGAATTGCTGGGTGAGGCCGGAACAGACAGAGAATTACGGCATCTGGCACAGCAAGAGTTAGAGGAGGCTAAGGCCCTGACACAACAGTTGCAGGATGACCTGCGCATCTTGCTGTTGCCCCGGGATCCCAACGATGACAAGGATATCATCGTGGAGATCCGTGCCGGTGCCGGAGGCGAGGAGTCGGCCCTGTTTGCCGGTTCACTTTATCGCATGTACAGTATGTATGCTGACAAACAGAGCTACGTCACCGAGACGGTGTATGCCAACGAGACCGAGCTGGGTGGATACCGGGAAATCAGCTTCATGGTCAACGGGGATGGCGCTTACAGTCGTTTTAAGTTTGAAAGCGGTGTTCACCGGGTGCAAAGAGTGCCGGAAACCGAGACCGGCGGTCGCATCCACACTTCTACTGTGACGGTAGCGGTGCTTCCCCAGGCCGAAGAGGTAGAGCTGGACATTGATCCGGCTGATCTGCAGATCGACACCTTCCGTTCCAGCGGTGCCGGCGGTCAGCACATCAACAAGACCGAGTCGGCCATCCGCATCACCCACCTGCCCACCGGCACGGTGGTGGAGTGTCAGGATGAACGCAGCCAGTTCAAGAACAAGGACAAGGCCATGCGTGTACTGCGCTCCCGTCTGTTAGAACAAAAGCAACAAGAACAGCAATCCGCCATCGCCGCTGACCGACGGGCTCAGGTAGGTACAGGCGATCGCAGTGAGCGCATCCGCACCTACAATTTTCCCCAAGGACGGGTAACCGATCACCGTATCGGTCTGACGTTATACAAGATCGACAGCATTCTGGATGGCGATCTGGGCGAGCTTGTTGACGCCCTTATCACCGCTGATCGGGCAGAAAAACTCCAAAATGCCCAAGAGTGACAAAGGAGATATTATGCTAACACAGCAGCTCCCTCCCACCCCGGAGGGCATCGAACAAGCGGCCAGCCTGCTACGGCAAGGACAGCTGGTGGCCATCCCCACCGAAACGGTGTATGGGCTGGCGGCCAACGCCCTTGATCCGCAAGCGGTGGCTTCCATATTTGCCGCCAAAGAGCGCCCGATGGATAACCCTCTGATTGTCCACATTGCGGATCTGCACGACTGGGAGCCACTGGTCACCTCTATTCCGGACGCCGCCTGGCGTCTGGCGCAGACCTATTGGCCGGGACCGTTAACCATCATTCTTCCGGCCGCCGACGGCATCCCCGACGAGGTACGCGGTGGTCTTTCCACCGTCGCCGTACGGTTTCCGGCGCATCCGGTGGCACAAGCGATCATCCTGCACGCCGGATGTCCGCTGGCGGCCCCTTCCGCCAACCGTTCCGGCGCTCCCAGCCCCACCACAGCGGCGCGGGTTACGGAAGATATGCAGGGGCGCATTGCCGCTGTAGTTGATGGTGGCGAAAGTGCCGTTGGGGTGGAGTCCACCGTCATTGACATGAGCTGTGAACCACCTCGGTTACTGCGCCCCGGTGGCATCACGCCTGCCATGCTGGAAGAGGTGTTGGGGCCCATTATCATCGATCCTGCGGTAACCAACGCGCTGGAATCCGGTGCGGTGGCCGCCTCCCCCGGAATGAAGTACAAGCACTACGCTCCCCGAGCGCATATACAGCTGGTCAAAGGCAGCAGCGAGCAGTACGTCCGGTACGTTAACGAGCATGCCGCCCAGGGTGTGGCCGCCCTCTGCTTTGAGGAGGAACTGCCGTTGCTCCAAGTAGAGGCTATCAGCTACGGGCATCGGGATGATCCCTTAGAGCAGGCACATCGCTTGTTTGATGCTTTACGGCAGTTGGACGACCGAGGGGCGGTGACGGTGTACGCCGCGTGCCCCGTCCCCCACGGAGTAGGTCTGGCGGTGTACAACCGTCTTATTCGGGCAGCTGGTTTTGATACGGTCAATCGGATTCACGTCATCGGATTGACCGGGCCCACCGGCTCCGGCAAATCCACCGTCTGCGATACATGGAGGAAGGCCGGTGCGGTCATTATCGATGCCGACCAGGCGGCACGTCAGGTCACCGAGCCCGGTTCCCCCACCCTGCAACTGCTGGCGGACGCTTTTGGTAAAGACATCCTGGCGGACGACGGCACTTTGATACGGGCAGAGCTTGCCCGGCGTGCCTTTGCCGATCCCCAACACACCGCCTTGCTCAACAGCATCACCCACCCAGCTATTGTGAAGGTCATCCGCCAGCGGCTGGAACGGGCAGCAGAGGAAGGCCATCACACGGTGGTCATCGATGCCCCCTTACTGTACGAGGCCGGTGCGGATGCGCTGTGTCACCACATTGTGGCGGTAACAGCACCGGTGGACAAACGCATGGGGCGTATCATGCAACGGGATCAACTGACCGCAGAAGCCGCCCAGCTACGGATACAAGCACAGCCCGACGACACCTTCTACTGCCGGGACGGAGTCACGGTCCTGCGCAACGATGCAGACGAAGAAGCTCTACGGCAACGCGCCTTGCAGATATGGAACGAGATAAACGGGAGGTGGACGTCTCCGTGACCACCAGACGCTCGCTTCTCCTGCCCTCGCTGTTGGCCATCGTGGTCATCCTTGCCGGCATACCGGCTCTGCGCCACGGCTATCATCACTACATGACCGCCATCTATCCTACTGATTATCAACAGGAGGTAGAGACGGCCGCCAGCGAATTTGGGGTTTCCCCTTCTCTTGTATTTGCCGTTATTCACACCGAAAGCCAGTTTGATGCTGCGGCGGTATCCTCGGCCGGCGCCAAAGGGCTGATGCAGCTGACCAACGATACCTTTCAATGGGCGTTACGTCGGGCAGGCGACAGCGGAAGATTCACCGAAGAGGATCTGTTTGACCCGGTGGTTAACATCCGGTATGGGGTGTATGTTCTCTCTCTGCTGAGGGAACAATTCAAAAGTGCCGACACCGTGCTGGCGGCCTACAACGCCGGACAAGGGCGTGTACGGGAATGGTTGCAGGAGCTGTCAACCGACGGAATCCATCTGGACACCATCCCCTACCCGGAAACGGCGAAGTACGTTGAACGTGTTCGCCAGGCACAACGGCAATACCAACAACTGTATAACATTGAATAACCGAAAGGAAGCATGCATGATGGATAAGAAGAACAACGCCGCAGAGGCATTGCGGGAGCAGCTGTGCTTTACCACCAAGAACGGAGGTAAAGTCCTGTCGGCAGATGTCATCGCCGCCTGCGATCGCTACTGCGAAGGCTATAAGGAATTTTTAGATGCGGCCAAGACCGAACGGGAAGCGGTCATCACCGCCATTGCAATGGCGGAAAAGCAGGGGTTTGTCCCCTTTGACCCCCATGCGGAGCTTAAGCCCGGCGACAAGGTATACCTTAACAACCGTGGCAAGTCCCTCATTCTGGCGGTCATCGGCACCCGTCCCATCACCGACGGCGTGACCATTGCGGCCGCCCACGTTGATTCTCCCCGGCTGGATCTCAAGCCCAATCCTTTATACGAGGACAGCGAGCTGGCCTACTTTGACACCCACTATTACGGTGGGATCAAAAAGTACCAGTGGACCGCTATCCCCCTGGCCTTACACGGCGTTATCGTCCGCAAGGACGGCACCTGCGTGACCGTCACCATCGGTGAAGATCCGCAGGATCCGGTGTTTTGCGTAACCGATCTGCTCCCCCATCTTGGTGCCGAACAGATGAAACGCACCGCCGCTGAGGTAGTTAAGGGAGAAGATCTCAATGTGCTGATCGGCTCCCGTCCCTTCCTGGACGACGAAGGGAGCGAAGCGGTGAAGCTGAATATTCTCAGTATCCTCAACAAAAAATACGGCATCACCGAGGCAGATTTCCTTTCCGCCGAGCTGGAGATCGTACCTGTCTTTGGCGCCCGTGATGTGGGACTGGACCGCAGCATGATCGGCGCTTATGGCCACGATGACCGGGTATGTGCGTACCCCGCTGTCACCGCTATCCTTCTGTGCGGCACCCCTGCCTATACCGCCGTCACCATTCTGGCAGACAAAGAGGAAGTCGGCTCTAACGGCAATACCGGTATGAACTCCGCTTTCCTGCGCTATTTCATCGACGATCTGGCCGCGGTGTTCGGCGCTAAGGGTCATCACGTACTGTCCCGGTCCCTCTGCCTTTCCGCCGACGTGAACGCCGCACTGGATCCCATTTACCCAGAGGTCATGGTGCGCTCCAATGCCGCCAAGCTGAACCACGGTGTATGCATCACCAAATACACCGGCTCCCGGGGCAAGTCCGACACCAGCGATGCTTCTGCCGAGGCCATGGGTACTGTGCGCCGCATCCTGGATGAAAAAGACGTGCTGTGGCAGACCGGCGAGCTGGGCAAGGTGGAGGCCGGCGGCGGCGGTACCGTGGCCAAATACATCTCCATGCTGGATGTAGACACCGTTGACCTGGGCGTGCCCGTGCTGAGTATGCACGCTCCTATGGAGATCGTATCCAAGATCGACGTCTACATGGCTCACAAGGCGTTCCTCGCCACCATGAAGCGTGACTAATGCCTAAGATTCTGTATCAGGACCCCCATCTGTTTCTGATCGAGAAGCCGGTGGGGGTATCCTCTCAAGATGCCGAGGGCGACTGTGTTCCCCGCCGATTGGCGGCGCTCGGATACCCGGTCAAGACTGTACACCGTTTGGATAAACTCACCGGAGGTGTGATGGCGTATGCGCGCACGGATAAAGCGGCAGGCAGGCTGTCCGCTCTTGTGGGTCAACACACGCTGTTTGTTAAGGAATACCTTGCCGTAGTGCAAGGCTGTCCTGCTGAGACCACCGCCACCCTTACCGACCTGCTGTACCACGATGTGCGGCGCAACAAATCCTACACCGTGACCCGCCCCCGCAAGGGCGTACGGGAAGCCAATCTGGACTATACGGTGTTGGAAACCGTCAAAACCGATGAGGGCACGTTTTCTCTGTTGTCGGTGCGATTGCATACCGGACGCACCCATCAGATTCGCGTCCAATTTGCATCGCGGCAGATGCCGCTGTACGGTGATACCCGCTACGGCGGGATAAAAGGAGACTCTTTGGGTCTGTGGAGCCACCGACTCACCCTCCCCCATCCTATCACCAATCAACCACTGTCTGTCCAATCGCATCCGAACAAGGCTGTTGCTCCCTGGTGTTATTTCTCATCGATATAACGAAAAAGCCGACGTCTCAATGACGTCGGCTTTTCTCATTGATATAGATTATTCGGCGCTTTCGGCGTTTTTATTGCCGGAGCGGAGAGACACACGAGCCTGGCGCACCTGGCTGACCTGCTGGGTCAGATTCTCCTCGGTACGACGGAGGACCTCTTCAGCATACTCCTGAGCAGTGCGTCGCATATCGCGGGCACGCTTCTGGGTCTGGGCGTGGATCTCATTGGCACGCTCCTGAGCCTGCACCACGATCTCCTCATGGGAGAGGATCTGGTTGCGGCGCTCCTCTGCATTGCGGATAATGCCCTCGGCTTCTTTTTTGGCGGTATTGATAATTTCAGTACGATCATTCACAATGGCACGGGCCTGACGGATCTCAGAGGGCAGATTAGCGCGGACGGAATCCAACAGTTCACGGACCTTGTCTCCATCCACGACTACTTTTCCACCGGACAACGGCATCGCCCACGCGGCATCCAGCATATCGTCCAACTGCTCCAGGATATCATCAATATTCTTGCTCATATTTCTCTTTCCTTTCTTAACTTCTCTTTTATTTCAGGCAGGATACACGCGGGAACAAAATCGGATACATCCCCATCCAAACGCGCAACCTGTTTTACCAGACTGGAGGATAAATACAGATTCTCAGCAGCAGTGGTCAAGAACACCGTCTCTGCCTCAGGATACATTTTGCGGTTGGTCAAAGCCATCTGAAATTCATATTCAAAATCCGAGACCGCTCGCAAGCCTTTGACAATTGCCGTGGCCTTCCGCATCTTGGCATAATCAGCCAGCAGACCGTCGTAGCAATCCACAGATACATTGGTAATGCTCGCTTCCGCAATGGCCTTATTTAACAGCGCCATACGCTCAACCTGGGAAAACAGCGGGGATTTGGCGGCGTTGGACATCACCACGACTATGACTTTATCAAACAGTTTCGATGCACGGGTAATGATATCTAAATGTCCTAACGTAACAGGGTCAAAACTACCGGGACAAATGGCTAATCTCATAATGGCGCCTCCTCTCCGGAGTCATATCGGTACAGCCAAACC
>SVPB01000038.1 GCA_015066065.1 Oscillospiraceae bacterium
TCCAGCATCAGACCCATACGGGACGGGATGCCCTTGAAATACCAGATGTGGGAAACAGGGGCGGCCAGCTCAATATGGCCCATACGCTCACGGCGCACCTTGGCACGGGTCACCTCAACGCCACAGCGTTCACAGACCTTGCCCTTGTAACGGATGCGCTTATAGCGGCCGCAATGACACTCCCAGTCCTTGGTAGGCCCGAAAATACGCTCGCAGAACAGACCGTCACGTTCGGGCTTGAGGGTGCGGTAGTTGATGGTCTCAGGCTTGAGAACCTCGCCGTTAGACCAGCTCCGAATCTGGTCCGGAGAGGCCAGGCCAATCTTAATAGAGTCAAACACATTAAATTGCATCATAGTAAATCAGCCTCCCCTCACATATTGTCGTCGTAATTGTCGTCACCGGACATATCGTCTTCCACGATCTCGCCGGATTCATCCATCTCGCCCACGCCGAAGCCGTCGAACTCACTTTCGTTAGCCACGGTGGAGAAGGCTTCGCTGTCCGCCTCCACCATGCCCAGATCGTCGTCATCGTCGAAGGACTGCTTCAGATCGATCTCCTGCTTATCGGCGTCCAGAACCTTGATGTCCAGACCCAAGCTCTGCAGCTCCTTAACCAACACGCGGAAGGACTCCGGCACACCGGACTCGGGCACGTTCTGGCCCTTCACGATGGCCTCATAGGTCTTGACACGGCCCACCACGTCATCCGACTTCACCGTCAGGATCTCCTGCAGGGTGTAGGCGGCGCCGTAGGCTTCCAGCGCCCACACTTCCATTTCGCCGAAGCGCTGGCCACCAAACTGCGCCTTACCGCCCAGCGGCTGCTGGGTGACCAGGCTGTAGGGACCGGTGGAACGGGCGTGGATCTTATCGTCGACCAGGTGATGCAGCTTGAGATAGTACATATAGCCCACGGTAACGGGGTTATCAAACAGCTCACCGGTACGGCCGTCATACACCGGGGTCTTACCGTCGGTGCTCTTACCGGCCTGCTCTAACAGCTCGCGGATATCCTCCTCGTGAGCACCGTCAAAGACGGGGGTCATCACCTTGAAGCCCAACGCCGCCGCCGCATAGCCCAGGTTCACTTCCAGAACCTGACCGATGTTCATACGGGAGGGAACGCCCAGAGGATTGAGCACAATGTCCAGGGGAGTGCCATCCGGCAGGAAAGGCATATCCTCGCTGGGCAGGATACGGGACACAACGCCCTTGTTACCGTGACGGCCGGCCATCTTGTCGCCCACGCTGATCTTGCGCTTCTGAGCGATGTAGCAGCGCACCACCATGTTGACACCGGGGCTGAGCTCGTCACAGTTCTGACGGGTGAAAACCTTCACGTCCACGATGATACCGTACTCACCGTGGGGCACACGCAGGGAGGTGTCACGCACCTCACGGGCTTTTTCACCGAAGATGGCACGCAGCAGGCGCTCCTCGGCGGTCAGCTCGGTCTCGCCCTTGGGTGTGACCTTACCTACCAGGATGTCACCGGAACGCACCTCGGCGCCGATACGGATGATACCGCGCTCATCCAGATCCTTGAGCGCATCCTCGCCCACGTTGGGGATGTCACGGGTGATCTCCTCCGGACCCAGCTTGGTGTCACGGGATTCCACCTCATATTCCTCGATATGAATGGAAGTATATACATCGTCACGGACGATCTTTTCGTTGATGAGAACGGCGTCCTCGTAGTTGTAGCCTTCCCAGGTCATGAAGCCGATAAGGGCGTTCTTACCCAGAGCGATCTCACCGTTGCTGGTAGCAGGACCATCCGCAATGACCTCGCCGGCATCCACGTGCTGATCCACCGCCACCACCGGGCGCTGGTTGATACAGGTACCCTGGTTGGAACGGGAGAACTTAACCAGTCTGTAGGTGTCGATGTCACCGTTGTCGTCACGGCGCACCTTCACCGAGTCGGCGGATACCGCCGCAACAGTACCGGCCGCCTTGGCCAGCACGCACACACCGGAGTCCACGCCGGCCTTGTATTCCATGCCGGTACCCACGATGGGAGACTCGGTGGTCAACAGCGGCACTGCCTGGCCCTGCATGTTGGAGCCCATCAGCGCACGGTTGGCGTCGTCGTTCTCCAGGAAGGGGATCATGGCGGTGGCCACGGACACAACCATCTTGGGGGAAACGTCCATGTAGTCCACCACGGAGGGATCCTCTTCACGGAACTCGCCGCGATGACGGGTGGTTACCTTGGAACGGACAAAGCGGTTCTCCTCGTCCAGCGGCTCGTTGGCCTGCGCCACGATGAAGTCATCCTCCAGGTCGGCAGGCATATACAGCACCTCGTCGGTAACCACACCGGTGGCCTTGTCGACCTTACGGTAGGGAGCCTCGATAAAGCCATACTCGTTGATACGGGCAAAGCTGGCCAGATAGGAGATCAGACCGATGTTGGGACCTTCGGGGGTCTCAATGGGGCACATACGGCCGTAATGGCTGTAGTGTACGTCACGCACCTCGAAACCGGCACGGTCACGGGACAGACCGCCGGGACCCAAAGCCGACAGACGGCGCTTGTGCTTAAGCTCCGCCAAGGGGTTATTCTGATCCATAAACTGAGACAGCGGAGAGGAGCCGAAGAACTCCTTGATAGCCGCTACTACCGGACGGATATTGATGAGGGCCTGAGGGGTGATGACATCCATATCCTGGCTCTGCAGGGTCATGCGCTCACGCACCACACGCTCCATACGGGAGAAACCGATGCGGAACTGGTTCTGCAGCAGTTCGCCTACCGAACGGATACGGCGGTTGCCCAGGTGGTCGATATCGTCGGTGGTGCCTAGATGATGACCCAGGCAGTTGAGGTAGTTGATGGAGGAAAGGATGTCGTCCACCGTCACGTGGTTGGGGATCAGCTCCTTCACCCGGGACAGCAGCGCCTGGGTCAGATCCTCGTCGGACAGACCCTCGGCCAGGATCTCCTGCAGGACGGCAAAGCACACACGCTCGTTAACCGTCTTGCAGACCGCCTCATACACGGCAGGGCTGACATGCTTCTTCAGATCCACCATACCGTTGGAGACGATCTTGATCTCTCGCTCCTCGCCGTGCTCCTCAATGACCACGTAGGCCACGGTCACGCCGGCATCTTCCATCTCCATAGCACGGTCACGGCTAATGATCTCACCGGGCTCGCCCAGCATCTCACCGGTAACGGGATCCACCACCGGACGGCTGAGCTTGCAGCCAGCCAGACGGTTGGACAGACCCAGCTTCTTGTTGTACTTGTAACGACCCACACGGGACAGGTCATACCGACGGGGGTCGAAGAACAGGTTTTCCAGATGCTGCTGGGAGTTTTCCACAGTCGCAGGCTCGCCCGGACGCAGCTTGCGATAGATCTCCAGCAGGGCTTCTTCTCTGTTCTTGGTGTTGTCCTTCTCCAAGGTAGCGTGGATACGCTCATCCTCGCCGAAGAACTCCAGAATCTCGGCATCGCTGCCCAGACCCAAAGCACGGGCCAGCACGGTCACCGGGATCTTGCGGTTCTTATCAATGCGCACATAGAAAACATCGGAGGAATCGGTCTCATACTCCAGCCAGGCACCACGGTTGGGGATCACGGTGGAGGTGAACAGCTCCTTGCCCAACGTGTCGTGGGTCATGCCGAAGTAAACGCCGGGGGAACGCACCAACTGGGAGACGATCACACGCTCCGCACCGTTGATGACAAAGGTGCCGCTGTCGGTCATGAGGGGGAAGTCGCCCATAAAGACCTCGGACTCCTTGATCTCGCCGGTCTCCTTATTGAGCAGGCGCACCCGCACGTGCAGGGCGGTGGAATAGGTCACATCCCGTTCCTTGCACTCCTCCACGGTATACTTGGGGGTATCATCCAGACGGTAGCCGATGAAATCCAGCACCAGATTGCCATTGTAGTCGGTGATGGCGGCCGTTTCGTCAAAAACGTCCCGGAGACCCTCGGTGAGGAACCAGTCGTACGAGTTCTTCTGCACCTCGATGAGGTTGGGGATGTCCAGCACCTCATTGATCTTGGCGAAGCTCATACGCACGTTGTTGCCAAGCTTAACCGGTTTGATGTTCGTCATAAGACCCGATCACTCCTGTCTTGTAATGTCACGGCACCCGTCCGGGATCTGTTTCCGGGCAGATCCGGCGGCGTGTCCGCGCACGGTTTTTTCGTCTTGCCCTAACCGGGAAAGTCTGCCATCTGCAAAAAAAGTCTTGCTTTTTTTGGCCGTTTGTGCTATGCTATATCCAGCCAAAAGGGGCACACTTCTCATATTAAAGCAGTTTATAATAATATACGACTTTTGTCCATTTGTCAACCTTTTTTTGAAGATTGGCAAATTTTTTTGCCAATTTTTGAAAATTTATCGGTAATCAATAAAAAAGACGCCGCCGGACGTGCTATTAGCACACCCGGCGTCGTTGTTTAAAATTTACTAACGCAGTAACATCTCTTCCGGCTCAATGAAACCCTAATTCTTCCATAGTCAAATAATATAAGCGCGGCTCCAAGCGTTCCCCCGTTGTGGGATCACGGTAATCCATATGTATCAGCACGGCGCCGCTGCTATCGCAATGGACGTTGGATATATAGTAGCGTGTATCTTCCGCATAGAACGTCGTCTCCGCAACCGTTCCCGTTTCGGTATTCAAAAGATAAAAAGCATTGCTGTTGAGATTGTACAGCTGGTAAAACAGTTTATATTGACCGACACCCACCAATTCGTTTGCCATACTAAACTCCGCCCCTGTGTCGATAAGCTTGCTTATGCCTTCCATTCCTGTTTTCCCGAGGAAACGTGTACTGCTGAAGTTCTCGTAATAAAAGCATTCGTTAGCGTGTACAAACTTCTGCACAATCTGCCGCCGTTCATTGGGGTCGGTCGAGAGGTCCGATACGTCTATTGAGCGCAACAATGTCAACCGATGATCGTAAACGTCTATCCGCAGTTTTACGGAACCTACCCTTTCCTGAACCAGCATTAAGAGAGAGATCGTCTCTTCATCAGCCGCTATATGGCGTACCGCATTGCCGACCAACGTAGCGTTATCAAAACGAAAACGTAACCGTGTCGTTCTGCGGTCATTCTTAATGTCGTATTCCTCTATATAGGTCTCGTCTACTGAGTTTCTCACGATCAGCACCCGATTTCCTACAGCAAGCAACGTGTCAGCAGGTGATCCGCCTGTTTCCGAAAACACCTCCGTCATAGTATCGGTCATTACGTTAATGTCGAGCAGTTTCAGCACACGGCTCTCTTTGCTGGAGATATCGCCTGTGCAAACAAACATAAATAAATGCCCATCAACATACGCCGTCTGAGAAGATTGCAAAGCCCACCCTGTGACACGTCCTAACCGAAAATGCTCCTTCGTCTCCATATCGTAACGGAAGTAATCCATGTTCTCGGTGCCATCCGCTTCCGTTTCCGCAAGCTGGCCATAGACGATACCCTCCTCTGTCAAGATTAGAAAGCCAAAATGCTCTATCTCACCAATCTTTTCTCCAGCTTTGTTATAAATGGGATGCCAAATATTACGGCTATTGGAACCGACGGAACCGTTACTTGACTCGCCAGAGCCAAGGGCGCTCTCGTTCGCTTTTTCAGAGGAGCTATCGAACGACTTTCCCGAACCAGTGGTGCTCTCGCTCGTTTTTTCAGAGGAACTACGGCACGAAGTTAAGCACAAAAAAATCGCTATTGACAAAAAGACCGCTATTATCTTTTTCATACTTCACCTCTTATACCCAATCCGTACTATGCTTACCAAACGATGCTTACGCATATTCCGCCAACGAAGGAAGATGACTTCAGATATATAGGTGGGCAATTCTGAGCCCACTCCGTTCCTGCCAACGGATCCATAAACTGGATCTCAGACTCATCACTATACATTCCACATACAACCAGAGCATGTCCGGGAGTTGCGTAATACCAGTTAGTCCCACTTGGATTATATATACAAATGTTAGCCGGAACTCGATTATAAGCCACCGTTGAATAGATATAATTCTTCATTACAGCCAGTTGCGGTTCGTATTCGTACACGTAATAAAAATCATCCTGTAGGTTGTTCAGACAAGGCGCTATCTTATTCGACAACGTACCCGTTTGTTCGCTCGTATCCATAAAGTAAGCCAAACTTTGTTGCGCATAGAAGTAAGGGTCGCCTGTAACATATTTTAGCATCATCTGCACACAAGCCGGCGCGCAATACGTAAACTTTTCTTGCATACGAAACGACATACCGCTGGCAATCGAAATCAGCGTCGCCGTCCTCTGTTCGGGACGATTAGCCAATGCGGCAGCCTGCGCTTTCTTTTGGGCAATCATTTCTCTATCGTAGTCAGACAGTACCGTTTGTTCACCGTCCGAAAAAACAATACCGGAAGGCATTCCGGACGACGGTTGCAAAACGCCCTCCGCATTCACCAAACAAGGCTGAAACATACAGCAAATCGCTACCAAAAGAACAAACAAATTCCTTAATTTTTTCATAGTAACTCCTTTCAATCACCATAACGCCCTCTTCTGCCACCGGATGCTGCATCGGACTCGCCCCCTCCCTTGTTGCTCGCTGCCAATTTTCTTTCGTATTTATTGTAACCTATTCTTGTAAGAAAGACAATCGAAATCCTCTGAAAAGACATGATTTTGGTAAAATTATCCAAGAGCAAGCTTGCATTTTTAGAACTTCCGCCACATTTTAAATGGCATGGAAAAATCAGTCCGCGCCACCGTCCAAAACGGCGTTCACCGGCACCGCCACCCCATCCTGCGGCAGTGCCGCCAGGTAATGACTGTGAACGGCAGGGACGTAGTATTCCTCATACACCTTAATCTCCCCTTCTCCGTCCTGCTGGGGGAAGGAATGGGAATAGACGTAAAACCGATAGTAGGGCATCGAGACCGTCTGCCACCAATCGGCGTAGTAGACAAGATCCACCCGTTCCTCCGGCTGGGGGGAATCCTTGCCGTAGCCCGGAAGTCCCAGATAGTGGCCGTCCAGCAATCGCGCATACGCCTCCTCCCGGCTGATGATGGGGTAATCACCCAGATGCTCCACGGGCAGGGTCACGTCGCATCCGCTTATCTCATTCGGATTATCAAGGTTAGGGTAAAAGAAGAAAACGGAAAGGCCATCCTCCTGCTGGAACGTCAAATGAACAGGTTGTTTTCCGTTGGTATGCACCGCCCCGTATGCATAGGTGGCCACCGGAGACGACATGTTAAGCTGCTCTTGGCATAAGGTGGCGAGGGCCGGCTCCAGTAGCTTCCATTCTTCCTCGGTAGGAAAGACATCGTCTGCAAAGGCGAATCCCTCCGGAAAATGGAATGGTTCTTTAAAGAACACCCTCACGGTAGTCGCTTCCCGACCGGCTTCCACCCTGAGTTTGTCGTTTTCCAAGATGAAATAGTACGCAAAACATTCCTCGATCTCCACGTACTGGGAGGTCGTGGCGGTCAAGGTAGCTTCTGCCATTCCTAGCAGCTCTCCTGCACGCAAAACACGTTGACGGGTCACCATCGGATCCGTGCTGACGGCTTCTCGGGTATACACCGGAACCGTGTCGTCCCAAGCAGGAGACAGATCATCCTTAGGGATGTCATCCAGGGTGTTGACCCATACCACGCCCATGCTGCCCGAGCCGATGTCCGTTGCCGGGTCCATCTCCTGAATGGTCAACAGAGGAAGTTCCGGCAGAGGGCGATGGGTCACCGCCCACAGCGCACCTCCCATCACCAACGCCAGACAAGCGGCCAAAGCCAGCAGTCGTGGCATAAGACGATGGTGCCGGGGAAGGGCGGCTTCTTTAACCAGCTCCATATCTATGTCGGTCAGGACAGCCCATAGCTCTTGTCCTCTCATAGCTCATACCCCTCCTCTATCAAGCGTTGACGCAAACGGTTGCGGATACGGAACAGGGAGGATTTGACCCGACTCTCGGTAGTCCCCATCTGTCGGGCGACGGTAGCGATCTCCTCGCAATACCAGTATCGACGAATAAACATCATGCGCTCATCCCGTTTTTGCTGACGCAAAAAGTCCTCAATGGTGGCGAGCAGCTCCTTGTATTCCACCCGGCAAGGGGTGTCATCGGGGGTAGGCAGGCATTGCTCCAGCTCCTCCGACAGCGTGGTGACAACTGGGCGCTTCTGCGCCCCACGCTGGCGCAAGCGATCAATGGCCAAGCCCCGGGTGATCCTTGCCAGAAAAGCGAACAGATAATCCCAAGGCGTGTGGGGCGGTATGCGCTCCCACGCCGCTAAATAGGTGTCGTTTTCGCACTCCTGCGCCTCCGGCAGATCCTCCAGTATACGGTACGCCAGCCGCTGCAGCCGATCGCCATAGGCCTCCTCGGTGGCGTGGATGGCTTGTTCATCACGGTCTAAATACAGTTGAACAATGGTGCGTTCCTCCATGTTCATTCCCCCTTTCACCCTCTATACCGTATAGTAGGGCGGATCGGTTGCAAAAAATGACAAAAAAAGGCTGTCGCTCTCCCGAGTGACAGCCTTTTGTTCTAATAACCCAACAACCACAGACGACAGATGGCCGCACATTCCCGTACCCAATAGCACAACAATAGCGGCGGTGGTGAAGCGCAGGTCACGGCGCCTACCGTGTCTGCCCCCTGCTCCTTGGCCAGTACCGATGCCCGGTACTGGTGGAACTCCTGGGTGGCCACCGCCAGATTGGCCGGCAAGCCCTGTTCCTCTATGAGCTGAAGGGAAAACCGCATATTCTCCCGGGTGTTGGTGGAGGCCGCTTCTTCATAGATACGCTCCGGAGCGATCCCCCGTTCTACGAGATACTTTTTCATCACGTGGGCTTCGGTGTACGCTTCATCCGGTCCTTGACCGCCGGATACCACGCAAGGGGCATCCGGATGGGCGTTGAGATACGCCACCGCCACATCCAGCCGCTGGCGGAGCATCAGACTGGGGGACTCCCCTCTGATCTGGGCACCCAACACCACCAGCGTGGTCTCCCCCTCCGCCGGGGAACGGGTGGCACTCACGGCCATCAGGGAAGTGAGTATCACCGCCAGAACGGCCACCAGGCCGACAAGCACGATCAGCACCCAGACCATCACGCGACGCCACCCTTTCCTATGTGTCGGGGCAGGACGGGAAAAGCCCCACCAGGCTCCCAGTATACCCACCGCCAGCGGCAGGTATACCCCTATATTGACGATGCCGTACACCGTATAGGGCTGCACCGCCCATACACACAGCAGGACACATAATCCGCCGATGAGCATCCGCCACCATGGACGAGGCTTTTTGACTTCCTTCGCAAGCATCGTTTAGCTCCTTTTTAGATAAAAGATAGAACCAGCACCACCGCAATGATCAGCGGCAGGACGTAGCGCATATACCCCTTGAGCAGCCACGGCCAGACCTTAGCCATACCGGCACGCATTCTCCGAGGCAGCAGGTGGCTCACACACCAACGCAACCAACGGGGAGCAGACATTCCCTTGCCGGTGTTGACCTCGCCCAGGTAGTTCTTGAAGCCCCAACCGTACCGGGTGGTGCAGAACAGCACATACACCAGACTGCCCACCGGCAACAGCAGCTTGGCCACGATGGCATCCTCCAGATCCATCATGTTGAAACCAAGGATCTTGAAGTCGCCCAAGAAGCTCTGGGAGAAGATGGCCGGCAAGCACAGCACCATCATCAGGGCGATGTTGATCAGGCACACCATCCGACGGGAAAGACGGGTCTTTTCCAGCCAGAAGGAAACGATGTTCTCAAACACCGCAATAACCGTGGACAGAGCCGCAAACAGCATGAAGAGGAAGAACAGGGTACCCACGATACGGCCGCCGGGCATCTCGTTAAAGATGGAGGACAGCGTGGTAAACAAAAAGCTGGGGTTGACGGTGCCGGCATCAGCGGTGACGCCGTTATTGTAGGTAAAGCAGGCCGGGAAGATGATGAGACCAGACATAAGGGCCACGAAGGTGTCCAGACTCACAATGGTGACCGCTTCCCCCAACAGACGACGTTCCTTACCGATGTAGCTGCCAAAGATAGCAATGGAGCCAATACCCAACGACAGGGTGAAAAACGCCTGCCCCATAGCGGCGTTGATAACAGTACCCACGCCGGCTTCTTTCATATCCGTAAAAGAAGGAATCAGATAGAAACGCAAGCCTTCGGCGGCGTTGGATAGGGTACAGGAATACGCCGCCAGACCCACCAACAGCGCCAGCAGGGCCACCATCATCCACTTGGTGATGCGCTCCACACCCTTCTGCAGACCCAGCGCACAGATGCCCAGGCCCACCGCAATAACCGCATAGGTAGCCAGCACGTTGAGGCCGGTGCCTCCAGCCATCTGGCCAAAAACCTCCTTAAACGCTTCTTGGTCGCCGACCCCTTCCATGGCGCCGGTCAGGTACTTGAGAAAATACCGGAGCATCCAGCCGGTGATAAGGGTGTAGCACATCATCAGCAGGTAGTTGCCGCCGATGCCGACGTACTTCATCAGATGCCACTTCTGACCGGGTCTTTCCATCACGTCAAAGGAGCTGGCGATACTGCGCTGGCTGGCACGGCCTACCGCCAGCTCAGCGGTCATCACCGGCAGACCCAGCAGGACCAGAAACACCAAGTACACCAGCACAAAGGCGGCACCGCCATAGCTGCCGGTAATGATGGGAAAACGATAAACATTGCCCAAGCCGATAGCACAGCCGGCCGATATGAGTATAAAGCCTAAACGGGAACCTAACTTTTCGCGTTGCATGATCGATCTTCCTCTCTCTTGCTTTCGATTATCAGTATAGCAAAAACCGCAACAAAGGTCAACAAAAAAAGCGCCCGACGGTGTGCCGTCGGGCGCTGTGGACGCTATTACAGGATGCGCACCCGGATGATGCCCTCGACCTTCATGATCTCGGCCACCACGTTGTCGCTGACCTTGCCTTCAATATCCAGCACGGTGTAAGCATAATCCTTGCGGGATTTGTTGGTCATTGCTTCAATGTTAGCCCCGGTAGCAGATACCACGGAGCTGATCTGCGCCAGCATGTTGGGGATGTTCTTGTGCAGGACGCACACACGGCTCTCGGTGCTGCGAGGCACCTTGACTTCGGGGAAGTTCACCGAGTTGACGATGTTACCGTTCTCCAGATAATCCTTGAGCTGGTCGGCAGCCATGACAGCACAGTTGTCCTCGCTCTCGGGGGTGGAAGCACCCAGGTGAGGGATGGCCACGACATTGTCCACGCCCAGCATCTCGGCGGTGGGGAAATCCACCACGTAGCTGGCCACCTTACCGGAAGCCAACGCCGCCTTCATGGCGTCGCTGTCCACCAGACCGGCACGGGCAAAGTTAAGGATACGGACGCCTTCCTTCATGGTGGCAAACGCATCGGCACCCAGCATACCCTTGGTGTCGGGGGTCAGCGGAACGTGCACGGAGATGTAGTCACACTCTGCATAGATCTCTTCCAGCGCATTGGCATGGTACACAGAACGGGACAGCTTCCAAGCGGCATCTACCGACAGATAGGGATCGTAGCCGTAAACCTCCATGCCCAGATGGGTAGCGGCATTGGCCACCAACACACCGATGGCGCCCAAGCCAATAACGCCCAGCTTCTTGCCCTTGATCTCAGGGCCGGCAAAAGCGGACTTGCCCTTTTCTACCAGCTTAGCGGCGGCTTCACCTTCGCCAGCCAGGGTCTGCGCCCAGTTACAGCCGTCCACGATCTTACGGGAAGAAAGGAACAGACCGGCCAGCACCAGCTCCTTGACCGCGTTGGCGTTGGCGCCGGGGGTGTTGAACACCACAATGCCCTTGTCACTGCAATCCTCAACCGGAATGTTGTTGACACCAGCGCCGGCACGGGCGATGGCAACCAGGCTCTCCGGCAGATCCATGTCGTGCATGGCGGCCGAACGCACCATAACGCCCTGAGCCCCGGCCAGATCTTCGGTCAGCTCATAGCCGGCACCCAGACGCTCGGTGCCGCAGGCGGCAATCTTGTTCAAAGTACAGATCTTCATGATAACACTAACTCCTTAACGGGGAACGCTCAGGCGTTCTCCTCCTCAAATTTCTTCATAAAAGCGACTAGCTTCTCCACGCCTTCCACCGGCATGGCATTGTAGATGGAGGCACGCATGCCGCCCACAGAACGGTGGCCCTTCAGGTTAACAAACCCAGCCGCCGTGGCCTCCTTAACAAACTTGGCATCCAGCTCCTCGTCACCGGTAACGAAGGGGACGTTCATCAGCGAACGGTCCTCCGGCACCACGGTGCCGCGGAACATCTTGGAGTTGTCCAGGAAGTCATACAGCATGGCTGCCTTCTGCTCGTTGATCTTCTGCATGTTTTCCAGACCGCCGATGTCGTTCTTGATCCACTCCAGCACCAGCTTCATCACGTAGATGGTGTAGCAGGGAGGGGTGTTGAACATGGAACCGTTGTCCGCATGGATCTGGTAGTTGAACATGGTGGGGGTGATATCCATCGCCTTGCCCAGCAGATCCTCACGGATGATGACCACGGTCACACCGGAGGGAGCCATGTTCTTCTGAGCACCGGCATACAGCATGCCAAACTTGGATACGTCGATGGGACGGGACAGCACGCAGGAGGAGATATCCGCCACCAGCGGCACATCACCGGTCTCGGGCAGCTCGTGGTACACGGTGCCATAGATGGTGTTGTTCATACAAATATGGAAGTAATCCGCATCCGGGGTGAAGGTAGCGGGATCCAGCTTGGGGATGTAAGAGAAGGTCTTATCCTCCGAGCTGGCCACCACATTGGCCTTGCCGTAACGGGCAGCCTCTTTGTAAGCCTTCTTGGCCCACTGACCGGTGATAACGTAATCCGCCTTGCCGCTGCCGGTCATCAGGTTCATGGGAACCATGGCGAACTGAGAAGAAGCACCGCCCTGCAGGAACAGCACCTTGTAGTTATCCGGAATGTTCATCACTTCGCGCAGCAGAGCCTCCGTCTGGTCGATGATACCCTGATACACCTTAGAGCGATGAGACATCTCCATCACGGACTGTCCGGAACCCTCGTAATCCAGCATTTCAGCGGCGGCCTTGGTCAGGACGCTCTCAGGCAGCATGGACGGACCTGCAGAAAAATTGTATACTCTTGCCATGTCTCATTCCTCCAAAAAAATAAATGTTACGGCGTACAGGTGTCCGCCAGTTAGACGAACAGTCCTCTACGTTCCGTACGATTGTTTTTTATTCTATCCCCTACAGAATACTTTGTCAATAACAAAATGTAAAAAAGGAAAAACTTTATCAAAAATTTAACATCTGTCCGCCGGTGGCGAACAGATGTTAAGGAATCACCTTGATTTTTGGGTTATTTGCGAGCAAAAAGGATGCCCAGCGTATTGGGGCCGCAGTGGGCGGAGATGGTGCAGCCGGCCCGGGTGATCAGCACCTCGTCAAAGTGCATATACTGCTCGATGGCCTCACGCACCAGCTGTACACGCTCGTCAGAAATGCCGCTGTGGGTGATGAAAATGCGGTCGGTGCAAATATCGTCACGCCCCTCCAGGCGGTCCTTCACATACTCGACCAGCACCTTATCCAAGGAACCACGGTACTTCTTCCCCACCGTCATGGTGCTGTCGTCGTTGTTGACCTCGATGCAGGGCTTGAGCTTAAGCACATTGGCGCCCAGCATGGCCACGGCAGAGCAACGGCCACCCTTATGCAGAAACTCCAGGGTATCCACCACGAAGCTGGCTTCCACCTTCTTGGTGAAAGCGCGTACCTCTTCCACGATCTGCTCCACCGGCATGCCGGCGGCAATACGCTCAGCAGCGGCAATCACCACATGACCCATACCGGTAGACAGGTTACCGCTGTCAATGGCGTACAGACCGGGGGTATCCTCGGCAGCCATACGGCAGTTGTTGTGGGTCACCGAGATGCCGGAGCCAAGGTTGACGTAGATGACGTCGTTACCGGCTTCGATAAAGGGAGTTACAAAGTCAATGTACTCCGCCATATTGGTGGCGGCGGTGGTGGGCAACACCTTGTGCTCCCGATAGTAAGCGTAGATCTCGTCCGGGGTCATATCCACCCCGTCCATATAGCTGTTGCCGTCCAGGTTCACGTGCAACGGCAGAATGTGTACGTTGTACTTCTCGATAAGCTCTGGGCTCAGGTCACAGGTACTGTCCGCACACAAAACAATAGGCTTAGCCATCATGATCGTTCCTCTCTGCATATTTCGTTGAGCAAAATTGCCATGCCAACATTCTATCACAACCCAACAAAAAGTGCAAGTTATTTTCGGTTAATGGCGAAAAATGACAAGATTGTTGCTTGCAATTTCGACACAATGTGCTACAATAAAAGCAGATTACAGAAAGGCAGAGCAGCATCATGAAGGATACCACTACCCAGACACCCATCACCACGATAGAAACAGCCCCTCACCGCCGCAGACATTGGTTGCGGGTGGGGTTTTTGGCGTTGTTGGCGTTGTTGCTGGTGGGGGGCAGTGTGCTGGGCGTGAATCTGGCGTTGACCTCTGCTGAGCAAGGGCGGCTTATCGCTTCCTTGCAGGAGTCTCTGGACTCACAAGAGGCCACCCTCTCCCAGCAGGAGAGCCGCCTGCAGGAACAGAATAACGCCTTATCCTCCAACAGCGCTGCCATGCAGGAACAGCAAAATAAGATCCGTGATCAGGAGAGCCAGATTAAGGAGCAGCAGAAGAAGATCAAGGAACAGCAAAACACCATTAATGACCTTAACAAGCAACTGGCCGCCAAAAAGAAGGGACAGACGGTAGCACCCTCAACCACTCCGCAGACGGTGACCCCTCCGGACGTGTCCCACCTTATCGGCAAAAAGCTGGTGGCTTTGACCTTTGATGATGGCCCCGGGCCTTACACGGCACGGTTGCTGGACGCGATGAAGGCGCGTGGGGTCAAGGCCACCTTTTTTGTGGTGGGAACCCGGGTCAACAGCTATGCCAGCGTCCTCAAACGCATCGCCGCCGAAGGGCACGAGGTGGGAAATCACTCCGAAAACCACCCCCAGCTGACCACCCTTTCACTGGCCAACATCCGTAAGAATATGGACTCCTGCGCCAACAAGGTGAAAGCGGTGTTGGGCAAGGAGCCTACCGTCATGCGGTGCCCCTACGGCAGTTCCAACGCCAATGTGCGCTCCTACGCCGCCGGTAAGGGTATTCCCATCATCCAGTGGAGCGTGGACACCGAGGATTGGCGGTATTCCTCCCAGTCCTCTGCCACCGCCACCTCCAAGATCCTCGCCAACACCTTTAAGACCGGCTACGGCGGAGTCAAAAACGGCTCCATTATCCTCATGCACGATATCCACAAAAACTCGGTGGAAGCCGCCATCGCCATGATGGACAAGCTGGCCGCCCAGGGATACACTATGGTCACGGTCAGCGAGCTGCTGGCCGTCCGGGAGAGCAGTATCATCGCCGGTAAGATGTATTATTGAGATAACACACAAAAAAGCAACGGCGTTTTGTATGGCGCCGTTGCTTTTTTGCATGTGTTATTTAAAATTTCCGCAGGTACTGCAACAGATGGCCCCCTGCCGGTTTTTGGCTCCGCAACGGCGGCATATCCAGATGTCTTTGTCGTCGACCATCGTAATGCCGGAGAGGGTTTCGGAATAGTTTGTCTCAGGCTTTGTCGGCTGAGAGGCCACCGGCTGTTCAGCCACTTCCTCCACAATTCCTTCAGCCTGCGCGGCGTTGTACAACGCTATGTTAGCGGTAATGCGCGTATGCTGGACGATGGAGGCAAGCGCCCCAATCAAAAGCGCAGCAACGTGATAGGTACAGTATTCCACAAAGCAGTAAAACGCCCACAGCAAGATGCCTTCCAGCACCACGTCATAAACCGGCCGTAGCTCTATCCCTAACTCAATGGCCGCCTCCTGTATTTCATCCGTATCGAGACGCAGTTCATCGAGCAGCTGCCCCATTTCGACAGCATCAACGATAATAAAAACGATCCCAAGCAGCCCCAACAGCAGGCAAAGACGCAGCCCCCACCGTTCGATGCGTTCACACCACACCCAGAGATTCTCGCTGACGCTATCCGTCTGATAACAGCTCCTCAGATCCTTTGGTATTTGTTTGGTAACATACCCTGCAAACATATTGGCCATTGTTGTTCCTCCTCATTCAATTAGACATCCGTCGAAAGTACACACTATTATATAGCCATGTTGTTAAAAAGTCCTATGCGCCGCGCATAATTGTAAAAATGTAAAATGCAATCCTCCACCCATAAGGGTGGATTTAGTTGAAAAGAACCCACATTTGTCGTAGACAAATGTGGGTTCTTTTCTGGCGGAGATGGAGAGATTTGAACTCTCGCGTCGCTATTAACGACCTACCGCATTTCGAGTGCGGACCCTTCAGCCACTTGGGTACATCTCCGTGTGTTATCTTATTATAATGGCCACGCCTTGTTTTGTCAACACAAAAAGCCGTGTCAGCCTAAGTAAAGGCCGTGATAGCCATGGCTATCACGGCCTTGGTGCTTAAGAAAGGATGCCCATCTGATCCACGGGATAGAGGATCTTCAGCTGGTTCATCTTGCTCTGGTACGCCTTCTGCTGTGCTTCGGCCATCAGCTTCTGCTCCAGCATGGGCTTCGCCTCGGCAAAGCTCACCGGCTCGGCAGGGTGCTTCTCATCCAGGCGGATGAGATGATAGCCAAACTGGGTCTTCACCGGACCGGCCAGCTGACCGGCCTCCATGGAGAAGCAGGCTTCGTCAAACTCCGGCACCATCTGTCCGTGGCCAAACTGACCGAGACTGCCGCCGTTCTGGCCGGAGGGACAGCTACTAAAGCTCTTAGCCGCCTCCTCAAAGGTAATGTCGCCGGCCTTGATCTGGTCTAACAGCTCCTGCGCACGCTCCTCGCTATCCACCAGAATATGGCTGGCGGACACGCTCTCCTCCCCCTGAAACTCTTCGGGATGCTCGTCATAATAGGTCTGCAGGTCGCTGTCGTTGACACGCACCTGACGCAGCAGCTTTTCCACGTAGTAGTTGGCCAGCATCTCGGTCTTCATCTGCTCCATCTGCTGACGGAAATCAGCCTCGTGCTCCATAAGATTCTTACGGGCATCCATGAGGATAAGCTCCTTGTGGATAAGCTGCTCCAACAGCATCTGCCGTCCTTGGGGGTTGTTGTACTGCTGTCCTCTCTGCCCCATGCCCATCAGAGCACGGTCCACATCTGCCTCGGTGATGGGATGACCGCCCACCACAGCAAGCACCTTACCGTTATTCATACCAAAACGCCTCTTTTCTATGATTTGTCACCCAGTATAGCACAACCCGTCAGAAAAAGCAAGAGAGACGCTTTTTTGCTTTGTTATTCCGTTACAACGCCCTTTTGCAGCATAAGGTTGGCGTACAGCGCCCCTTCGCCGGTGGCGATAATGGCGTAGGCATCCCGGGCCTGTTCATAGAAGGCAAACCGTTCCACATGGCCAATGATCTCCCCGTCGCGGCCGTCCTGCCGCCGGATGATAGCGGCGTACTCGTCCCAGATAGGGGTCTCCACCGGATCACCGGGCATCACCTGCATGAGGGTGACCGGCTGGGGCACGTAGGTGTCCAACGGCATCACCTGCAAAACGGCCTCCAGCACAGCGCAGGCACCATGGCCGTCCATCCGGATGACCTTCGCATTCTTCCCGATGCTTTCGGCAGGGAAGTTGCCGTCTGCAATCACCAACCGGTCGCCGTGACCCATCTCGCACAGCACCTTGAGCAGTTCGGGAGACAGGATCTTGGGAATTCCTTTGAGCATGGTCGTCACTCCTTATATGTTCTTTCCGCAAACTCGATAAAGGGGGTGGGATCCTCCAACCCATGGGGATGATGTCCACAGCCGGGCTTGAGGAGCACCGTGATATCCGCACCGGCTTCCCGGTACAGCCGTTCCAGCTCCCGTCCATTCTCGTGAAACGGCACCACCGTGTCGCTGTCACCGGCAATGAGCAGGACGGGAATACGGTTCTCCAACAAGATCGGCACCTTGTCAATAGGATGATGCCGGTAGTTGATGAGGTCAGACACCGTCATGCCGGTGTGGCGATGAAACTCCAAAAAATGCTCGTTGCCGGCATCTCCCACCCCACAAGGGCAGCTGAGCAGGTTGAGCACCGGGGCGTCCAGATACAAGGCG
>SVPB01000039.1 GCA_015066065.1 Oscillospiraceae bacterium
AGAACGGATTTTCGGTCAACCGAGGCAAAAACGCAGCGAATACTGCCGTATTCGTGAGTATTTTAACGATGGGTGAACGGAATATCCGCCTTTTAAAAACTGGTTCGGGTTATCCGTGTCACCCTAGCCGTTTCGATAAGTGAGTGGGCTGACACCGTAGGCTCGACGGAAGCATTTGATAAAATACGACGGGGTATTAAATCCGCACTCTGCGGCTACGGCGCTGATTGACTGGTTCGTCTGGGTGAGCATCAGCTTTGCATAAAACAAGCGGGTGTTCAGGAGGTATTGGTTCGGCGTCGTGGCCGTGTCCTGCTTAAACAGCTTGATGAGATAATTCTGGTTGATCGACAGATGCTCCGCCAGGCGACTCACCGAAATATCCTCGGCATAGTGACGGTTGATATATTCTCGTGCCTGCCGGGCATAGTTTGGCTTCCCAGGAGGATTTTGCGCCGCCTCCCGGTGGTACCGGCAGGCATCCGCAAGGAGCAGGCAGAGGAATTCCGCTATCAGTGTCTCCTGCTTTCCTTCGTCGATGACGTTGGGGTAGGAGCAAGCACACATAGCCTTGTAGAGGGTGATAAGGTCATCCTGATGAGTGGGGACGAACACAGGAGGCACGGTATCGAGCATGGCTATATCGCATGGCTCCTGCTGTGGTGTGTGACTTCCCCGGACGTACTGGCTTGGTGGGATAGACGAACGGCGGCTGAAATCCAGGGTGAGCATATACATGTTGTAGCTGCCGCTACCGCTAACAAGCTGTCCGGGCTTGCGGAACACCATACACCCCTTTGAGATAGGATAGCGATGATCGTCGATGGTGATGTCCCGTTCGCCACCCAGGTACAGATCAAACTCGTAGTCACGCACATAGCGGCTGTCTTGCGAGACGTTGTCCGTCACAAACCGATTGCACTGTAATATTGTCGGTATGACCCAATTGCTCATACGTGGCCTCCATTTGATTTTATCTTATTTATTTTACCGTTTTTTTAATGTTTTGTCAAGAAAAGCGTATTTTTTTATATTTTGTGTATACTTTGTTGCTTGTTTGCCGGTGGACGGGATAGTATGATGTACTGGAGAATGGAGGGATCATATGAAGGCATCTACCGTGTATCTGGCCGCCGATTCCGGTGGCAGCAAGACCCTGTGGACGCTGGTCACGGCAGAGGGAGAGCAGGTTTTCGAGTGCCGTACCGAAGGGCTTGGCGCTATCCGAGAGGGGCTGTTGCCCGTGAGAGAAACCGTGAAGGAAGCGGCCGTGCGCATAGGCAACTACGGCATCCCCACGGGGATCCACCTATCCCTGGGCGGACCGAATACCCGTGAGGTTTTGGCGGCGCTGCAGGAGGTATGGAGGGGTATCCCGGTGCAGGTGGAGCGAGAAGCGTGCGGCGATTCCATTTTATATGCGGCCGGATTTCTCGATTGCTCGGCTGTCGTTATGTGCGGCACGGGCAGTACCGCCGTTGGGAATACGGAAAAGGGCAGATGCTACGCAGGTGGCTGGGGCCCGATTTATGGGGACGGCGGCTCGGGCGGTGGCCTGGGCAGTGATGCTTTGCGGCTGTTTTTGCGGTCGATAGACGGCCTTGCCGATGTTGGCGGTGTCGCTTCCCTGTTTGCGGCGCAGACCCACGGCTTGGACGTGAGAAAATTTGAGGACCGTATGGAACTGAAGCGCCGTGCTCTGCAGATGTCGCGTAGAGAGCTGGCGGCTCTGGCCCCCTCCCTATATACGCTTAGTGTGCAGGGGGATGCGACGGCGCAGCTGCTGTACAGACAGGCGGCGATGCAGGTGGCGGAAATGGCATACAGCGTCAGCGATAACGACGCAAACGTGTTGCTATGCGGCGGCTTTTTTGCTGAAAAACCGGCGTTCATAGAGGCCTGCCGGGAGGAGCTTGCCAAGAAAAGCCGGGCAAAGCTGCATTATAACCCCACCTTCAGCCCCATCATAGGCGTGCAGCTAACGGTTCTGAAAACCCATTCGATAACCATTACCCCGGCTATCGCTGGGCGGATATTCAATAATCAACAACGCCATTAAAATGTAAAGGAGAGACGTATCATGTTTCCGAAAGGACTTATTGTATCCAGCCAGGCGCTGGCCGGCAACCCAATGCTCGACACCGAAAAGCTGGTATCGATGGCCGAGGCGGCGGCTCTTGGCGGTGCGTCGGCATTGCGTGTGAACGGCACCGAGGTGGTGTCTTCGCTGCGCCAGCGAGTGGAGATCCCCATCATTGGCATCAATAAGGTGAAGGATGAAACCGGGCGTACCGTTATTACCCCTACCTTTGCTCTTGCCAAGGAGGTCATCGACGCCGGTGCCGACATCGTCGCTCTCGATGCCACATTTTACCCCAGTTCCATTAAGGAAGATCTCAAGACGTTGATTGACAGAATACATACCGAGACGGGTGCCCTGGTTATGGCGGATATTAGCACGGCCGAGGAGGCCGAGGCGGCGGCTGCGGCGGGAGCAGATGCCGTATCCACCACGTTGGCAGGGTATGTTCCGGGTGCGTTACACCGTGCTGATGAGCTTTATACGCCCAATTATACCATTATAGAGGAGATTGTGCGGAAGAACCTGTCGGTCACCTTGGTGGCAGAGGGGCGGTTCTGGAAGCCGGAGGACGTGGTAAAAGCGTATTCTTTGGGGGCGGATGCCGTGGTGATCGGCAAAGCGATTACCAACCCTATGGCCATCACGAAATATTTTGTTTCTGAAATACAGCGAGGTGTGAAAAAATGAGCACAGAGGATTTCAACAAAGCAACAGAGAATATATCCGAGGTAAGTACGGAGGAAATGCTTAGGCTTATCAATAATGAAGACAAAAAGGTGGCGGATATTGTAGAGGGTTGCATACCGTCCGTAGCGCAATTGGTTGAAAAAGCGGTGGAAGCGCTCCAGGGTGGGCACAGAATCATTTACTGCGGTGCCGGTACAAGCGGAAGACTCGGTGTCGTCGATGCGGCGGAATGTCCCCCCACCTACGGAATCGAGCCCGATCGCTTTAGCGCTGTTATGGCAGGCGGCCGGGACGCTGTTTTCCGTGCGGCTGAGGGCTTTGAGGATAGTAGTGAGCACGGCATTGCCGCTTTTCGTGAAATGGCGTGCAGCAGCGGTGACCTGGTTATCGGGATTTCGGTTTCGGGACAGGCCCCGTTTGTGGTCGCTTTTATGGAGGAGGCGAAGAAGCTTGGCTGTACGGTAGGCGCCCTTGTTAACAATGCCGGTGCCCCCATGACAAAAGTAGCCGACATCGTGGTGTTGGCCGAGACCGGAGCCGAAGCGATAAAAGGATCTACCAGAATGAAGGGCGGAACAGCGCAGAAGATGATCCTGAACATGTTTTCGACCTCCGTCTGTATTAAGATGGGCTACGTATATAAAAACTATATGGTCAATATGAAGGTCTCCAACCGCAAGCTCCGTGCCCGTGCGATCAAAATGATAACGGAAATAACCGATATGGAGGCAGTGGCTGCGGAAGAGCTGCTCGTTCGGCATGATTGGTCGGTAAAGGAAGCCTTAAAATTCTATTTTGAAGCGTGAGTAGGTGGGAAAATGACGAACATAAGCGATACGTTTTTGACCGGTGCCATGTATGCACCGTTCTGCCGGACAAAGCACGCCCCCATGGAAGAGTGGGACGCCGATATGAAAAGAATGGCAGAATTGGGCTACACTTGTCTGCACGGCTTTGCCGAGTGGCACGATATCGAATACGAAAAGGGACATTTCGACTTTAGCAAGGTCGATCATCTGATCGAAACGGCTACGAAATACGGCATCACCCCCATCATAAACGTGGCTACGCACAACAACGTGGGCTTCTATTCTCCCCGCTGGTTTATGGAGGAATACCGCGGCGTGGGTGAGGGCATGGTGGATGCGTTGGGACAGAAGCTGATGCAGGAGGAATACGTCATCCCTTGTATGGATGATCCCCTTTATCAAGCCTACGCCAACCGGTATCTCACGGAGCTGGCACGCCATTTTGCGGGCGACGACAGGATCGGTGGATTTGTTTTGTGGGGTGAGCCCATGATTTACAGCCCCAGGCCCGGCGGCGAAAAAATATGCTATTGCCGCCATACCAAGGAGAAATTCCGCAAGTGGCTGAAGGAGAAATATAAGACGATCGACAAGCTCAATGCGCTTTGGGGAAACGAAGGGCCTTCGGACTATGTGGATTTTGATCAGATCCATCCGCCCACGGGCTGTGGGAGACAGCTGGGAGGCTTCAACTCCTGGGAGGATTGGTGTGAATTCATGGAGCAGAAGCTGGCCGACCATATCAAGGCGGCCGACCGGATCTTCAAGGAAAACGGCGCCCTGCAGCCTACCATCACGGAAATGCTCCCGGGTATCAATAACGGCGTGGACGTGTGGAAGCTCTCTGCTACGACGGACATTGTCGGGATCAGTCTGTTTGGAAAGCCAACCCGCCAGACAGCGTTGTATATGACGGTGGCCGACAGCGTGGCGAAAGCCTATGGACGCTCCACCTTCGTCATCGAGGCAGGCGGTGGATCCATCAAGTTTGACGATCCCAACCCACTGGCCAGCGCCGGCTTTACCCCCTCTGCGGAGGAGCTGAAAACGGCTATGCTAATGAGGGCCGGCTATGGCACCAAGGGGCTGATGTTCTGGTGCTGGCGGCCACGGCTGAGCGATACGGAAGGGAACGATTTCGGCATGTGCCGTCCGGACGGTAAGCCCCTCAAACGCACCGTGCAGGTGGGAGAGCTTGCCAAAAGAATGGCCGCGCTTTCCCCTGTGTACAACGGGGCAAAGAGGACATCCGAGGTGGCGGTGTTTATGTCTCAGCAGATCAATCATATTATGGCAGGGGACAAGATGACGGACAATTACCTCAACGCCGTGACGGGGGCACATTTTATCCTGTCCGACCTGCACGTCAATGTGGATTTTATCTGCGAAAAAAGCATCCTTGATGGGCGGCTTTGCCAATACAAGGTGCTGGTGTTGCCCTGTACGTACGTCATTTCGGAAGAGTGTGCCCGTGAGATCGCCGCTTTTGTCAAGGCGGGTGGCTGTGTCATTGCCGATTATATTCTGGCAGAAAAGCGCCCGGGCGGCCTGTGCTATACGGCGCTTCCCGGGGCCGGCCTTGACGAGGTTTTCGGCATCGAGAGGGAAGATGTGCTGTATATTGCCCATCCGACTATGGAAAGAAGCAACTTGCTGGGGATCGAAACCGGCAGTATGGTGGAAGAGCTTATCCCTAAGAAGGCGCAGGTTATCGGGGGAGAGTATATGCCGGGCTATCCGCTAATTACTGAAAACCGGTTCGGGAGTGGCAGAGCCGTATACATAGCCACCCAGTTCTTTTCTACATATGCGGTCAAGCCGGATGCACCACAGCGGACGGTATTGGCTGGTGTTTTGGAAAAGGCGGATGTTATTCCGTGTCTGGCGCTGGAACAGGAGGATCGTCTGCCTCAATCTGCTTTGGTGACGTCATCCATGCAGGATGATAACGGCAGTCTCACGCTGGTTACCGTGACAAATACCGGCTACGATACGATCACCGATACGCTGGTTCTCCCGGATGGCGAGTACGCCTTCGTTGAAGAAAAAGCCGATTGTTTGATCGAACGGATCAAGGGTCAAGTCAAGGTCCGCTTTACACTGGGGGCTATGGAATCCATGGCGCTTTACCGATAACTGGATGACCCCTTTATTTTAACAAACAAGGCTTGACCAAGTTGGTCAAGCCTTGTTTGTTCGTGTCCGGCTATTATTGTGCCTATGTGCTTATGGCGTGTTTTTGGAACGATATTCCCGAGGAGATAGACCTGTGTGCTTTCTGAATTGACGATCGAAATAGGTGACGTTGTTGAAGCCTGCCTGCGCCGAAATGTCAAGAACCGAAAGACGACTGTTTTTCAGCAAATGCTTTGCTGTCTCTATTTTGCCGTTGTTGCAATATTCTTTTACGGAGTATCCGGTTTTAGACTTAAACAGTCTGCCAAGATATTTTGGGTTATAATTAAACACCGAGGAAAGGTCTGCCATGGAAAAATCGTACGACAGATTTTCCGTGATATAGCTTTTGATATTATCAATAAGGGCATCGGTGGGTTCGTTTAGCGTGTAACCATATGTTTCAAATAAGGAAAACAGGTAGCTTTCCAACAGATCAGCGACCTGCGCACAATCACGCTCGGTGTAGTTTTCTTGCATCGTTCTCAGCAAAGAGGGAGCTACGTGCTTAGCAAGAGTAAGGCGCTGCTGATCACTATCGGTGAGAATATTGCCGATAAAGATCACACATAGGACATCCGCATGGCGGATGACGGGGCGGCAGTATTCATAGACACCCTTTGCACAGAACCCCCCCAATGACCTTTTGCGACGGATGCACCATTTCAGCACCGTGTTGCGGCAACGGTAGCAGGAAGCGAAGCCGTCAGCCGATTGCTTCGCCTTATCGCATACCGGACAGGTATGAATTCGATGCGCAAAGGGAAGCCGGGTTTTTTCGTTGCCGTAGTGATTCAGGAAGACAACGCTGATGTGAAGCTGCGTTCCATATTCCAAAGCGGCAATTAAATTAGAGAGATTAGCGTATTCCATTTTTATCACCTAACGAAACTTATTCTGGTAAAATGATACCATAAATATATCTTTTGTTCAACTAAAAGTTTCTTTTATTATAGTGTTTCAGCCAAGATACGGTATAATAAAAAGGAGGTGAGTAATATGGAAAATAAATATGATGTGATTGTCGTTGGCGGCGGCTTTGCCGGCGTTTCAGCAGCGATGGAGGCCGGCAGAAAGGGCCTGCACGTTCTGCTGATAGACAAGTATAATTGTCTTGGCGGTGCCGCGGTAAACTGCCTGATCATGCCTTTTATGAATTACTGGACAAAGGACCCGACTACCGAAAAAAGAAAACTGCTTACCGGTGATCTTTTTAATGAGATCATTGATGAGATGGATAAGCTGGGCGGTTTGCATGCGAATCGTATAACCTTTGACGAGGAAATCCTGAAACTGGCTCTCAACCGTATGTGCCACCGCTATGGGGTGGAACTGCTGTTCAATACGACGGTTACCGGTGTAAATAAGGGCGACGACAAGATCTTATCCATTACCGCCTGGGGAAAATCCAGAAAATTGGAGTTGTTTGCCGACTATTTTGTGGATGCCACCGGCGATGCCGAGCTTTCCATGATGGCTGGCTGCGGTTATCGGGTGGGGAGAGAGGAAGACGGCCTTTGCCAGCCCATGACGTTGTGCTTTCGGGTGGGTGGCGTTGATATGGAGCTGTTTCGTGCCAACAGGGAACGGATCACGCCGCTTTACCGGCAGTTTCAGCAGGAGGGCCGCATCCAAAATCCTCGGGAGGATGTGCTGTTGTTTTTGACGATGCACGACGGCGTCATCCATTTCAATACCACCCGGGTAGTCAAGCATGATCCCACCAATCCTTCGGATGTGACAAAAGCGGAGTTGCTTGCCAGAGAGCAGGTTTTTGAGCTACATCACTTCCTGAAAGAAAACATTCCCGGGTTTGAAAAAAGCTATGTGCTTTCTACTGCGTTACAGATCGGTATTCGTGAGAGCCGGATGGTAGAAGGGGAGTACACGCTGACGGTGGAGGACCTCAAATCGTTGGCCCGGTTTGAGGATGCCATTGCGGTGGCTAATTACGATATCGATATTCACAATCCGGAAGGAAGCGGTACCAGCCACTACTATTTCGGCGCCGGAGAGTGGTACCAGATACCGTACCGGTGTCTGCTGCCCAAGGGCTGCGCCAATCTGCTGGTGGCAGGGCGCTGCATTTCTTCCACGCATGAGGCGCAGGCGTCCTACCGTATTATGCCGTTCTGTGCTGAGCTGGGTCAGGCGGCAGGGGCGGCAGTCGGCGTTGCGGTGAAGAACGGTACCACCTTGCGCGATGTGGACATGAAAGAGCTTCAATCCATTTTGCGCCGTGAAGGATTTGTATTATAACGGTTATGTGAGATGAATGTACCCTCATTTGACACAAGCCGAGGGCGTCATTCTGGGCCTTGGTGTCAATCCGTTGGATGACGACGCTGTTTTAGCTGCCGCATAGGGCTTGCGCTTCGTTTTCGCCTTAGTCATGTTTAAAATCCGCAGAAGATATTGCTTTTCTGCGGATTTTATCCTATAATTGGTTGGGTGGTTCATGTAGATGGACTTAGGTCGAGACAACTACCTGTACTAAGCGAGAAGGAGAAACAAGATGGAGAATCTGGTAAAAGCCTATGCGCAAAAGAATTATACGAAAATGTTCCGGGAGCCGAGTGGACAACTCTACTATAAGTTTATCGTGCCGGGAAGTGTGTATAGCGATTCCTTGTGGGACTGGGACAGTTGGCTGACGGATATCGCTCTGCATCAGATCGTTGAAGAAGACTTTTCCGAGTATGCCAAGGGCTGTATTCTGAATTTTCTGACGCACATGGCCCCCAATGGCTGGATCCCCATAATGATTACGCCGGCCCACCAGCTGCCGCAGACGCAAGAAGCGGAAACGAACGGGCACAAGCCTTGCCTTGCCCAGCACGCCGCATTCGTCGTCAAGCAAAGCGGGGATATCGAGTGGTTACGCCCTCAGTTTGATAAGCTGCTGTGCTTTGTGGACAGCTATATGGAGCACAATCGTCACAAAACCGGCCTGTATTTCTGGATCGATGACTGCGCCATCGGCGTTGACAACGACCCTTGCATTTTTTATCGCCCCCAAAAAAGCTCGGGGTCCATTTATCTCAACTGCTTTATGTACAAGGAGCTGGAGGCGGTGGTATACCTTGGAAAGCTTCTGGGTGTCGAAGTGGATAAGTATGCCCAGGAAAAGGAGAACCTCAAAGCGGCTGTTCGGGAGCATTGTTATGATGAGAAGGATGGCATGTATTACAGCGTGGACCTAAACCTTCTGCCCATTGATCCCAACGCAGAGCTTCACAAGGGCGCCCCCCGGCATTGGGACTGCCTGATTCAGCGCATTGGTAGTTGGTCTGGCTTTTTGGCCATGTGGGCAGGGATCGCAACACCGGAGCAGGCAGAAAGAATGGTCCGGGAAAACCTGCTGGATGAAAAGGCGTTTTGGGCGCCGTATGGGGTACGTACCCTTTCCAAATATGAGAAGATGTATGTTATCAAAGAGTCCGGCAACCCCTCCTGCTGGTTGGGGCCGGTTTGGGGCATCAGCAATTACATGGTGTTCCGTGGCCTTGTGAAGTACGGCTTTCATGCCGAGGCAAGAGAACTGGCCGAGAAGACTCAAAAGCTGTTTGAAAGAGATATTGTAGCCTGCGGTGAACTGCACGAGTATTATGATCCGGAAACCGGTGAGCCGATCATGAACCCGGGCTTCCAGAACTGGAATCTTCTGTCTGTGAATATGCAGGCGTGGTTGCATGGACAGCCGGTGGTGGAAGAATTTTAAGGGTTTTACGGGATAACGACTGGCTTCTAACGACAAAAGGCTTGACCGATACGGTCAAGCCTTTTGCTTATTATGGTAGCCGGAGCAGTTCTTCAAAGTCGGTGATATAGTAGTCGGTGACGGCTTTGATCTCCTCGATAAAGTCGGCAGAGGAGTCGTCGTACACGCCGCACACCGGCATGCCGGCCGATTTGGCCACGGTATCGGCGTGCAGGTTGTCGTCCAGGAACAGTACCTCCTCCACCTTGGCGTGCAGTCTCTCAGCGGCCATGGCGTAGATGAGTGGGTCGGCCTTGGTGGTATGAAAGTCATCACAGGACCAGATGTTATCGAACAGCTCCCACAGTCCCAACCTCTTAAGGCAGGCATCCAGCGTGATGTGCGGACTGGCGGTGAGCACATTAAGGCTGGTTCCCTGCCGCTTTAGCTCCTTGAGGACGGATACCACGTGGGGCTTGGCCGGGATGGTGTAAAAATAGGCGTCCAGCATGTACTGGCTCATCATCGTCACCAGCTGCTCTTTGGTCATTTGCAGCCCTAGGGTGTTGAGGTAGTAATCGGCGGTGCCGTTCAGCCCCAGAGGGGTGATAGTCTTGATCAGCTCGTCATCGTAGGGCACCCCATTTTCGTCCAGAATCCTTAGCATGGAGCGCACAAAGGTGGGCATGGAATCCACCAAAGTGCCATCAAAGTCAAATAGATAATACGGTCTCATTCCATCACATCCTATTCTGCGTATCATCATACCACGCAGGGGGAGAAATGTAAATAAACAATGTCGCTTTTTGTTTGCCCTCGTATTGCAATCCGGTGAAAGGGGTGGTATACTTATCCAAAAATGTTGCAGGAGGATGATACCATGCCCACCATCATTGATGCGCACATGCACATTACGCAATGGTACAGTCAGGACGGAAGCACGGTGTTTGATCGCATTCGCCGCTATCAGCAGGAGGGCCACCTTGCCTACGTAGATAATATGTGCTGCAGTAACAACGGCGACCTGTGGTCCGGCTATGAGATGGACCAGAGCATTCTGGGCGCCATTGCCAAGCTGGATAACCCTACCGTGTTCACCCATGGCTGCTTGTACGTTCCCAAGGATCACAGCCAGATTCCCCAGTACGATTTTAAGAGCCAACTGGAAGAACTGATGGAACTGGGCCTGGACGGTGTCAAGATCTGCGAGTTTAAGCCGGATGCCTACAAGCTTCTAGGGGTGGATACCCTGCAGAAAGAGTACGACGAGTACATCGGTTACTGTGAACGGTACGGTGTGCATATGTGTTGGCACGTGGCGGATCCTATCGACAACTGGGATCCGGCGAAGGTGTCGGACTATGCCCGTAAGGTGGGGTGGTTCTACGGGGATGGGGGACACCCCTCCTTTGATGACTTTATTAATATGACCTACCGTTTGCTGGACGCCCATCCTCACCTGAACGTCACCCTGGCACACGCTTTCTTTAAGTCCTTTGCCCCGGAGGAGACAGAAGCGCTGCTGCAGAAATATCCCCACGTGACCATCGACCTGGCTCCCGGTTGGGGGATGTTCGATGGCTTTGGTGCCCACTATGACACATGGCGCCGCCTATTCAGCGATTATGCAGATCGGTTCCTGTTTGCTACCGACGCTACCATGAGTGTGGCTGGCGATTACGTGGCCAGTCTGGCCCATCATGTGTGGCGGTTCCTGACCACCGAGGATACCTTTACGGTGCCCGGTAACCATACGGCACACGGCATCGCCCTGGAGCAGGATCGGCTGGATAAGATTGCTTATGAGAACCACCAGCGGTTGGTCGGTGAACAGCCCAAGCCCATTAACAAACCGGCGCTCAAGCGGTACATTAACCGGTATCTCCCCTTGATGAAAGACTCCCGCAACAAGCAGATGATCGAGGCATACGCCCGGAAGAATCTTTGAGAAAAAAGCGGGCACGGCAGTTTTATACTGCCGTGCCTGCTTTTTTATTCTTGGATCGGGGTGAGCTGATAGACCGGTTCTTCCTCGGTATCCAGCTCCTCCAGGACCGGAAAGGAGGCCAGATTATCTCCACGGAAGTAGTTCTGGACCACGACTTTTCCCTGCCACAGATCAGCGCTCAGTCCTTGCCCCTTGGTCAGACCAAACACCTTCCCCAGCTCCTCCTCGATGGGTTGACTGCCGTCTACGATGCAGTAGACGCGCGTATCGTCTTTTTGGAGAATATATTTCTTGTTCATAAGTCACCTCAATACCGGGTACTGCTCATAAATTTCTTGGGCCGGCTCTCATACAGCTTGGCGGTTAGCTCAGCGGCCTTTTCGGTGGTCATGCGGATGCCCCGGGGGCTGACGCACACACAGCGTTCCGCTTCCTCCAGAATATCCCCAAAGTACTGGGTGGCAGGGGTATCCGGACGGATACCGTCTTCCAGCTTGGGCGCCTGCACCAGCTGGTCGTACCGTGCCTGCACCTTACGGGTAAAGTACCCCTGAAACACCCGGTGCAGCCAGATCTCATCCCAGATGTCGTCTCCGTTCATATCCTTATACAGCAGATAGAACCGCAGATCCTTGCCGTCGTAGCGGCAGTTGCCGTGCCGGTCGTAGTGGGCGGTGAACTGTTTGCCCAGATGCTCCGGCATATACCGGTCAATGTTGATCTTGTAGTAGTCAGCCAGTACGATTAAATGCTTCAATTTGGCCGGATCGATGTGTTCGATGATCTCCAGCAGATGGGGGAAGGTGTACGGCCGGGTCCAGTAGGTGTCCTCCAGCAGGGTAGGCAGGTTGAACCGTTTAGGCGCATATTTGGACAGGAAGGTGAGAATGTCGTTGTGATAGAGCTTGACCAGTCCGCAGGTGTCGTTGAGCAGCTGTTCCACCAGATGCCGGCCAAGGGCACGTTTGTCCTGCAGCGCATCGTACCAGGCGGAGGAACGGTTGTTGTCATAAGCCCGGAACACGTCCGCTTGACTCATGGTGGAGGTGCTGGTGACACTTCCCTCAAACTTGGGGCCGAAGAACCCGTCCTTGATGCGCCCTTCTATGTGCACGTACCGAGGGGCGTTGGCAATATCAATAGCCGTCTGCTGGTCCATACGGGCACGTTTCTCCTGGGCACCCTGTTCGATCCGGTCGGTGCCATCGGCGTAATCCTGGGCGGTGCCGCCGCAGACCTCTTCGGCACTGCAGAGATACCAATGCACCAGATCGGCCAGCTCGTTAAAGCCTTCCGGAGTAAATCCGATATCCTGGCACAGATGCCGCATGACGTCCTCGAAGTAATGGCCGCAGTGCTTCATCACGTAGGTGCACATGACGCCCATGACCCGTTCGTTCATCTGGTATTGGCTGTCCTCGGCGATCTCCTTGCGGATATTCTTTAAGGTAATATCCCGGCCGGCCTCCAGCCGCCCCAGCAGCACCCGGGCGTTGTCCACGGTCAGACCGATGAGCACCTTCTGCTCCTCCACCCGGATAAACTGCATCTTTTCCGGCATTTCGTAAGATGCGTCAGGGGTAGCAAAGGTGTGGTACTGGCCGTCGTTTTCGATGCCCAGCTTTTCCAGAAACTGCTTATACCACTCGGCGCATTGCTCTCTCTGTCCCATGTGCTCACCTCATCATCATATTGGTTACTTTCATTGTATCACATCTGTCAAAAAAAGCAAGCCCGGCTGTACAGACCGGGCTTGCTTTCGCTTACTGATACGCTTCGCAGAATACCCGAAGCTTGTACACCGCCATGCCGGGCAGGGGGATTTCTTGCTCGCCCCGATGGTCACGACAGCGGATACGGTCGGTACACCAAGGGAGGTGCACCCCGTTGGGGCGCAGATAAAACACGGTGTGGCTGTAAGGGGTGTTACCGACCCCCTTGGTGTGGGGAAGGGGGATGAACGCATCCGGGACAAAGGCGTTTTGCTCCTTATCGTATACCTGAATCCCCTGCTGGGTGGTTATCCATAGCCGGTTGGTGTCCCCGTAGTAAGGGGCCAGATCGTGGCCCGCCGCATCGATGGATGAAAAATCCAACTGATTGCCGGCCACCTGCAAGGTATCGGGATCATATTCTCTTAAGAAGGTGCTTCCCAGCACCCAGAGCGTGTTACGTTGGGGATCGTACAGTGCTCCATGCGCATCCGGAAAGTCGATGTCTGCCGTGGTATCGTTCGGGCTGTATAGCCGCAGATAACTGCCGGTGCTGGCCGCCAAGGCGATGCGTCCATCGGGGAGCAGCTCCACCGAGTGGAGATTGCCCTTGGCGTGGGTCTCCCACAGAAGCTTCCCCTCCGGGTAGCTGACCATGGCCACGTACCCGTCGGAGGCGCAGGTGAGCATCACCGGGCCGTACACCGGGTGGCGGCGCAGCTTGACACCGGCTACGTTGCGGAACAGGGGATCCTCACACGACCACTCCCACACGGGGGTGGACCAGTCCCGGGTATCGTGCACCGTTACCCGTCGGCCTAATTGGTCACACAGAGCGATGTATTCCGTCATAATCTTGGCTCCTTATCCGTATTGTTTGGCATCAGCGTATGCGTCCCGAAGGTCGGCGGCGTTTTCGTTTACCTGCCCTAACAGCCAGGCAAATACGGCGGGATCCCGGTAGGTATCGCTCCAGGCATCGTGGCCGTTGTCGGAATAAACGGTCAGCCGGGCGTTGCCACCCAGACGGTTGACCGCCTCTACCATGGCTTCACTCTCCCGGGGGAACACCACGGTGTCCTTGCCACCGTGGAACGCCCACACCGGCACATTCTGCAGCCGTCCGGCGTTCCAGTACATACCGCCGCCGCAGATGGGTACGATGGCGGCAAAATAGGTAGGCAGACTCATGGCAATCTGCCAGGTGCCGTAGCCCCCCATGCTGGCTCCCATACCGTACAGCCGGGCTTCATCCACGTAGGACAAGGTCACCAGATGCCGCACCAGTCCGGTCAGCTCCTGCCACAGGTCAAACCAGGTGTTGCTGTGGCACAGAGGCGCCACCGTGATAAACGGGAAGTCCTCGAGGGTCTGGGTGATGGTGAAGTACGGATTTTCCTGCAGTTTATGGATGTCGTCACCTCGGGTACCGGCTCCGTGCAGGAACAGAATGACGGGGTAGGCGTTCGCCGGGTCAAACCCGTCCGGATAACGGATGAGATACCGCATTTCACCGTAACTGTTTTCCTCATAAATCATCAGAGAACACCGCCTTTTGTCGTTACGCTCATTATAGCTTTTGACAGAAGGAATGTCAATGTTGCGTTGTCCTTTTTCCTGTGGTATACTATGCTTAAAAGGAGTGTGATGACCGTGAAACTGATCTCCTGGAACGTTAACGGCTTTCGGGCGTGTCTGACCAAGGGGTTTGAGGCTTTTTTTGAGCAGGCGGATGCGGATATTTTTTGTATTCAGGAAACCAAGATGCAGCCCGGGCAGGCGGAGTTTACCCCGGACGGCTATCATCAGTACTGGTATAGTGCGGAGAAAAAAGGCTACTCCGGTACGGCCGTATTTACCAAGCAGGAGCCGCTGTCGGTGCGGTACGGTATCGGGATGCCGGAGCACGACACCGAAGGGCGCGCTATCACGCTGGAATACGAGGACTTTTACCTCTTGTGCGTGTACACGCCCAATGCGCAACGGGAGTTGGCGAGGCTTGATTACCGGCTGTGCTGGGAAGCGGCCTTGCTCGACTATATGCGTGGTCTGGATGCGGTCAAGCCGGTTATTTATTGTGGCGATTTTAATGTGGCCCATGAGGAAATTGATCTTAAAAACCCCAAGACCAACCACATGAGCGCCGGCTTCTCCGACCAGGAACGGGCGGCCTTCACTACCCTGCTGGAAGCCGGTTTTGCCGACACCTTCCGCACCCTGTATCCCGACCGGATCGCCTATTCCTGGTGGAGCTATATGTATGGCGCCCGAGCCAAAAACGTGGGATGGCGCATCGACTATTTTGTGGTCTCCCAGCGATTGATGCCCCGGGTGACCGACAGCCTTATCCTCCCCGAGGTGATGGGCAGTGACCATTGCCCTGTGGGCCTATTGATCGATCTGTGATAAAGAGAGAATAACGCCTGCCGTCACGGCAGGCGTTATTCTTTTAGGGAGACACTTCTATAAATTGGGTGTGGGGATACTGCGCTTTCACTTCATCCCGGAAGACGTAGTCCGAAATGACCACATCCACCTGCGAAAAATCGCAAACAACATGACCGTTCTTGTTTTCGATCTTGCTGCTGTCTATGACAAAAACCACCTTTTTGGCATACTGAAGAACAGTTCTGTATAGGGAATTGTTTTTTGGGCCTAAGATGATCCCACTTTCGGTGGCGGCATGGGTGCAGAAGAACATGGTATCATACCGGTAGTTGGCCGCATCCCAGGCAGCTTGCGGGCCGCCGGTGACGTAGGGCTTTTCCACGATCTCGCCTCCCAGACAGAAGACCGTCAGGTTTTCGTTACTGAGATAGGAAGCCAGATTGAGGTTGTTGGTGACCACCTTAAGGTTTTTGAGAGGTGTAAGATACGGTGCCAAATATTGCAGGGTGGTGGAACTGTTGACATAGATCATCTGTCCATCCTCTATCAGATGAGAGGCTTCCTCGGATAGGCGCTTTTTGATAGCTTTGTTCTTTTCGGTTCGGAAAACAAACGGCACAGATCGTCGTTGGATCAATTCCGCACCGCCGTTGCGGCGCACGATCCTTTTTTGCTGCTGCAGCTTATTAAGGTCCCGGTTGATGGTAGCGGTGCTGTAATGCAGGGCTTCACACAGATAGCGGACGGTGACAAATCCGTTTTCCGTAATAATATCCATGATTTGTTCTTCTCGGCTTTTCATATTATCCCCTCCTCCTTTGAGAAAAAATGAGAAATCGTCAATATACTGCATCACTGTTGAAAAATAATGAGATAGCCCTATAATTATAGGTGTGTCGTTGCGGCAAGTCAATAGCAAAAGGAGAAAACATCATGAAAAAATGTTTTGTGTGGTTGTTAACCTTGGTGCTGCTGGTAGGTATGCTACCGGCGTGGTCACGTATTGTTGCGGATGAGGTGTCGGAGGAGGATACCGGCATTCTGTGGAAATTGCTGGACGTCCCGGAGACGGAGAGCTTCTACAACTACGCCAAAAAGAACGTGGGTTGGCTGACCAGACTGGGCATGAGCAAGTCTACGGACCCTCTGTCACAGGAGGCGACGTATACATCCGGTGACCCGTCGGGTCTGTTCACCCGTAAGTCCGGTGATGAATACTTCGTTATTTTCAATCCTAGAGAAGAGTATGATGGCAACGGCAAGCTAAAAGAAGCCAACGGCGGCGTTATGTATAACACGCTGAGTGGTCGCGGTCTTACGGAGGACGGCGAAGCAAAGATGGGTGTGCCGGAGGGGATCACCGCCGCCGATGCCACCTATATGGCCATACGCTTTAAGATTACCGGTGGTACGGCGGAGCAGTATTCCAGCGTGAGTTTCCGTTTGGGCGATGCCGGTTTTATCGCGCTGACTAACGCGTACCTGATCGATAAGACCACCGGCACTGTGTCTGAACCGCATTTTTCAGGGAATCTTCTTGGTATCACTGGCGAATTTGACGGTTGGCTCATGATTCCTTGGGATAGCCTTTCCCTTAGCCAGAGCACGTTTATTCAGTCCACCGGCGGCACCATTCAGTGTTATTTCCATTCCGAGCTGTGCACCACGGCCTCGCACGGCAAGGATACCGCCAGTGACTGGCATGACAAGATCTTGTGGCTGGGCGACGTGATGCTCGTGGATGATGAGGCGCAGTTCCTTAAGACGTATGCGCCCGGAGAGAGCGATACCGGTGTTTTCTGGAAGTTGCTGGACGTCCCGGAGACGGAGAGCTTCTACAACTACGCCAACAAGCACGTGGGGTGGCTGACCAGACTGGGCATGAGCAAGTCTACGGACCCTCTGTCACAGGAGGCGACGTATACATCCGGTGACCCGTCGGGTCTGTTCACCCGTAAGTCCGGTGATGAATACTTCGTTATTTTCAATC
>SVPB01000040.1 GCA_015066065.1 Oscillospiraceae bacterium
CTGTGCCGCCAACGCCTATCACGCCACCGGCTCCATTAAAGGCGTGTACGAATATGGGTGCGAGCTGTTCCGCAAGCGCATGGAGTGTGCTATCATGGTAGCCATCGCTCGCACCATAGGAGAAGATGACGCATGAACACACCGCTGTGTGACTTCCTTGATCGATACGCCGCCAGCCACACCCTACGGCTGCATATGCCCGGCCACAAAGGGCAGGGAGATAGCAGCGATATCACCGAGATCGCCGGGATGGACAGCTTGTATGATGGCACCGGCATCATAGCGCAAAGCGAAGAAAATGCCGGTACCCTTTTTGGAGCGCATACCCTGTATTCTGCCGAAGGGTCTTCCCTCTGTATCCGAGCCATGCTGTATCTGCTGTGCTGTCATGCCGGGCGACCGGCACGGGTGCTGGCAGGGCGCAACGCTCACAAAGCGTTCCTTACGGCAGCGGCGCTTCTGGACATCGACGTAAAGTGGCTGTATCCCACCCAAGCGCCAACCTATCTGGCCTGTCCGGTGGATCCGGATGGCTTGGAGGCGGCCATTAACGACGGGGAAACGCCCGATGCGGTTTACCTGACCAGCCCGGATTATCTGGGGAACACGGTGAACATCGCCGCCCTGGCTGAGGTATGCCACCGTCACGGAGTCCTTCTGCTGGTGGACAATGCCCACGGTGCTTATCTCAAGTTCCTCCCCCACTCCCGGCACCCCATGGATGCCGGAGCAGATCTGTGCTGTGATTCGGCTCACAAGACCTTGCCGGTGCTGACCGGAGGTGCGTATCTGCATCTGTCCCCCCGGCTTCCGGATCGCTTGCACCAGCAAGCCAAAGAGGCCATGGCCCTATTTGGTTCCACCAGTCCGTCCTTCCTTATTCTCCGGTCGCTGGACGCCGTCAACCGGACGCTGAGCGAGGAATACCCGGCACGTTTAAAGGAATTTATCCGGGTGCTGGATGAGGGTAAAAACGCCCTGCGGCACCACGGCTTTATCCTAACGGGGGATGAACCGCTTAAAGTTAGTATTGTCAGTAAGCCTTACGGCTACACGGGGGAGCAGATGGCCGACTATCTGCGAAAAAACCGCATAGAGCCGGAGTTTGCTGACCCGGATCACCTGGTTTTGATGCTGACTCCGGAAAACGGTGCCCACAGCGTACAGCGCCTTGTCCAAGTGCTGACCACTTTGCCCCGGCGTACCCCCCTGACCGATACACCGCCCTGCCCGGTACCCGGGCAACAGGTGATGACCCCCCGGCAGGCATTATTTGCCCCCAGCCAGACGTTACCGGCCACCCAATGTGTCGGACGGATCCTGGCCGCTGCCACGGTGGGGTGTCCACCGGCCGTGCCCATTGTGGTCAGCGGCGAACGCATCACCACCCAGGCGGTAGAGGCCTTTTCCTATTACCGCATTGCGAATTGCCGGGTGATCTTGGAGTAAAATGCTGGAAAGCTCTTGACAAAAAGATAACGATCTCGCATAATAGTCCTTGTATTCTGGACTTTGCATCTGGAGGTTCAACATGGCTAAGGATAACAACATTTCCATGCCGGTCATCCGGCGTTTACCGCGGTATTACCGCTTTTTGTACGACCTGAAGGAGAACGGCGTTACCCGTATCTCCTCCCGGGAGCTGTCCCAGAGGATGGGGCTGACCGCCTCCCAGATCCGGCAGGATTTCAACTGCTTTGGCGGTTTCGGCCAGCAGGGCTACGGCTACATTGTAGAACAGCTCTACCATGAGATTGGGCGCATCCTGGGCATCGAGGAGCAGACTGATGCCATCCTGCTGGGTGTGGGCAACATGGGTAAAGCGGTGGCCAAACACATGGACTTTGAGACCCGGGGATTCCGGCTGGTCGGATTGTTTGACGATGCGCCGCAGCTTATCGGCACCGTCATGAACGGTAAGACCATCCGCCCCACCGGCGAGCTGGAGGCTTTTTGCCGGGAGCATCATCCCAAGATGGCTATCCTCTGTATCCCCAAGGAAGCGGCACCGGCATTGGTGGAACGGCTATTAGCCTGTCATATCAAGGGGTTCTGGAACTTCTCCCACTACGACATTACCTTTGATCACCCGGAAGCCGTGGTGGAAAATGTCCATCTGGGCGACAGCTTAATGACCCTCTCCTATCGGATGGAAGCGCCGGTCATGGAAGAGGAATAAGAACTTAAGGCCGCCGGACTGTGTCCGGCGGCCTTTTCACATGCATATTCCTCCCGTCACGCCACATACTACCCTCGAGGTGAAGACGATGGAGAAGAAAGAGGAACGGCACAGCGAGCATTGCGCCCCCTTTGTGGAGCCGGTGATGGGAGAACCGGTAGACGTGTGGGATCAGATCAACAAGTATGGCACCTACGAGGTGCAGGATACCACTGAAACGGACAACGTATTCCCCCTCATCGGACCGCTGGGCGCCGGGGTGTCCGGGGTGTTACTGCCCAAGATACCCGATGCGGTGCAGAAGGAGGCGGACGAAGCCGCCGCCAAAAAAGGCGAGCTAAAAGAATAAGTGCCGCTATAAAAATGTCCCCGGTACGATATGTGCCGGGGACATTTTTATTGGGATGGGCGAGTCAAAGGGATTTCAATGCCTTCTATGGCGATAAGCCTTCCATCGTTCCGGTCATAATAATACTCGTACTTGGCACACGGCTCACCCAGCGAATTAAGACCGATGATGTCGCCGTACAGCGTATAGTCCATTCCACCGCCTTTGGCACGGAGCTCCTCTTCAAAGCGCTGGCGCAAGGCTGCCCTGTCCGCCGTCCCAATCCAAACGCAGTCAAACAGATGGGGGATCGCTCTGTATTGCAGCAGATCACCGGTCGGAGCGATATAGACGTTTATGATATCCTGCGTCGGCATATCACCGACATACCAGACATATTGAAAGGTGAAAGTCCCATCCATTAACGTATGCGCGCCAGTTGGCTTGTAGCGAGACAGATTGATATGCTCTCGAACAAAAGTCTCGGCTATCTTTTGCGCCTCGTCTATGGTGATGGCTTTTTGTTCTTTCATCTCTTCCTTTTTCGGCTTTTTGGCTCGCTCGTAATAGATCAGCTCACCACCTACCGCATCATACCTCAGGACATCGCCGTCGTCGGTCGCATAGGCATAGTAGGGCGTGGTATTGGCAAACTCCTGATACCCCTTGCCGTAGTAGGTGGCGGTCACCGTCTTGCCCGGTACAGCAACCGTCTTGGTGGGTTCCGGGGTCAGTAACGGCAGCTCGGACGCCACCTTCACGATAGCCCAAGGCTCCGGCTTTGATTCCCCGGGCGGCTGTGACTGGGTGGGGGCTTTCTCCACCGCCGGCGGCGTATAGGAGATGTCGGGGATCGTCGACGCCCCCTGCGCAGGGGGCGCTGACGGGATCACGGTGGACGTCTCCGTAGGAGGGACGTCCGTGCCGAGAGGCAAGAAAAGAAGCGCAAAAAGAATAGCAAACACAGCGCAAGGCACCACGAAGATCGCCGTTCGTTTCATACCGATCCCTCCTCATCTCATTAGTAGTATAACACTAAAAAGCTAAACGTGCAAGGGCGCCTTTGCTATAGGCCTCCGGCGTCCGTTATTTATCCAAATGCAACGGCCGCACGAGGTGACGACAATGTTTTTGCATCTTGCTGACTATTTTAGCAATCTTGTCTTTTTACGTTTTGGTATTGCAATAAAATTCCGGGCGTGTTAGAATGCATTTAATCCATATTGTTACTGTAAACGGAGGATGTTGTTATGAAGATCGGCGTTTCCAGCTATAGCTTTGCCAAGCACGTGCAGCAGACCGGGTGCAACTACCTGGAGCTATGCGACCTAGCCAAGGAATTGGGCTTTGACGGCATCGAGTTCACCGACCTGACCGAAAACGAGTGGAAAAAGCTGGGGGTGGACAACCCTCTGGCCTGCGCCACTCTCATCCGTGAAAAATGCGCCGCCATCGGCTTGGACGTGGTGGCCTATACCGTGGGTGCCGATCTGTTCGGCAGAGACCGCGAGGCAGAAGCGGAGCGTCTGTGCGCTTGCGTGGACGTGGCCGCCGAGCTGGGAGCACCGGTGATGCGTCATGATGCCACATTTACCACCCCTACTGAGTATCTGGTCGGTTGGCGAGAGGTCATCGACATGATCGCTCCTTACATCCGCCGTGTCGCCGCGTATGCCGCCGAAAAGGGCGTGCGCACCTGTACGGAGAACCACGGCTATTTCATGCAGGCGCCCGATCGGGTGGAGGCCCTCATCCGCACCGTGGGACACAAAAACTACGGTTGGCTGTGTGACATGGGCAACTTCCTGTGTGCGGATGCCGATCCGGCGGAAGCGGTCAAGATTGCCGCCCCCTACACCTTCCACGTACACGCCAAGGACTTTCTGTTTAAGGACGGCGCCTCCGGCCCCATGCCCAGCGGCTTTTTTGAAACCAACGGAGGCAATTATATCCGCGGCACGGCGGTAGGACACGGTGTGGTACCGATCGTTAAATGCGTCAAGATGCTCAAGAAAGCCGGCTATGACGCCTATCTGTCCATCGAGTTTGAAGGGATGGAGGAAAACATCCCGGCTCTGCAATCCGGCTTGGCCTTTCTGCGTGCCATTGTCTAATGGATCCACAAAAAAAGTCCCGATGCGTCAGCTAGGCGCATCGGGACTTTTTTGTCGGGTTACTTATCAGAAAGAGCGTCAATATCCGCCTTAACCCGGATCTCCTCTCCGTCCTTCTGGTACAATCGGATCCAATCCACGTAATAGTCAATGGGCATTTCATCCTCGTCGTTGAGGGCGATGGCCAGCTGTGCAGGGGTGGGATTATCCCAGTTACCCTCGCTGTAGATCTCATTGTTCATGATGATAAACTGAAAATCATGGAATCCCTTTACACCGGGAAGCACCTCGTGACCGAAGTCACCGCCGCCCTCCACCGTAATGGGGAAGGTGGCAAAGAGATGGCCGTCCACATAGAACTTCATCTCTTCGGGGTCCCACTCGTAGCCGTAGATATGGTATTCATTGTTAAGGTTTTCGTAATTCTCAAAGGTGTAGACACGAGGCACCTTGTTGATATCCAACATAGCGTACTTGCCGTTCTTGCCCCACTTGTGCAGGCAGGAACCAAGCCAGCGATCGGAGGAAAACACCTCAAAAATGTCCGTTTCACACATCCACTCTTTACATTCCCGATAATGGGGGCTGGCCTGCATCCAGAAGGACGGCCAGGCGCCCTTGCGGTAAGGCACCCGTGCCCGCATTTCCAGATATCCGTAGCGGAAGTTCATGGTATGACAGGTGGTAAAGCCCTCGTTAAGCGCAAAGCGACAGCCTTCCTTGTCGCTGCGCCACACCTGCATATGCAGGTTACCGTCCTCCACCCGGATGCACCGTTCGCTGTTGTCAAACTCGCGATCTGAGTATCCCATCGTGCGGCGGAAGCACCACTTGTCAAAGTCAATGCCGGGACCGTCAAACTCGTCGTGCCACACCAGACGACGACCCATTTTCTCCTGCGGTACGCTCATTTCTGCGCCTCCCTTGCTGCTGCAATCTCATCCTTAAGGCGGATCTCCTCCCCATCCTTCTGGTACAGGCGAATCCAGTCAATGTAATAGTCGATGGGCATCTCATCCTCGTCGGTCAACACCCACGGATCCGGCTTCCAGCTACTACCGGGGCTGAAGATCTCGTTGTTGATGATCACCCGATGAAAATCATGAAAGCCATCCACGCCGGTATGCACGTCGGGTGCAAAGTCGCCGCCGTTATCCAGAGCTATGGGGTAAGTGGTATACTTATAACCATCCACATAGAAGGACATCTCTCTTGCATCCCACTCAAAGCCATAGACGTGAAACTCATTGTTGAGATTTTCGTAATCTTCAAAAGTGTAGGCGCGGTTAAGGCTGCCCTCACCGCCCGGAAGCATTACGTGCTGTCCGCCGCCCCACTTGTGAAGATTGGATACCACGCTACGATCGTTGGAGAACACCTCATAGATATCGATCTCACTCATCCAAGACGCCTTGCGAAAAGGGGTATTGGCTGTCATCCAGAAAGACGGCCACGCACCGTGACGGAAGGGGATACGAGCACGCATCTCCAGATATCCATACTTGAACACCATCGTGTCGCCCGTGTTAAAGCCTTCACTCAAGGCGTAGTTACAGCCTTCCTTATCGCTGCGCCACACCTGCAGATGCGCCATACCATCTTCCACCCGGCAATATTTTTCGCTGTTGTCGTATTCCCGGTCGGCAGCCGACATGGTGCGGTCAAAGCCCCACTTGTCAAAGTCAATGCCAGGGCCGTCAAACTCGTCGTGCCACACCAGACGACGACCCATTTTCTCCTGCGGTATGCTCATAAGAAACACCGTCCTTTCACTTGTAATGTAGCATAACTGGTACCATAACACAACCCTTTTGGATAAAAAAGGGGGTAAAAAACGCCGGAATTTCTCCCGGCGTTTTTTGGCTTTTATCGGGTCAGCTTAAGGGTGACGATCTCAAAGTTGTTGACCGGCAGGGTCAGGGTGCTGCCATCAAAGGAAAGCTCCTCCAGCTCCTGCTCCATCATGTTGCACAGGTACGCCTTGGTAAAGCCGGGGGCCACCGTTAAGGTAACCTGCTCGCGGCGATCATAGCCGTCGTAGAGACGAATCACTACGCCGTCATCCGCCTGGGCCTTCTTGACCGTATCGACAAAGATGTTCTCCTTGTCCGCCGACACCATGGAATAGGTAGCCGGCAGGACGTTGCCGGTACCGGAAGCGGTCACCGCCTCCATGGGTTGGTTGAGGGCATAGGCTTCCTGCATCACGCCGCCCTCCCGGAACCCACCGGCATGGGGCAGTAGCGACACGGTAAAGAGATGACGCCCCTGATCCGCCTCGGGGTTGGGATAGGAACCGCACTTGAGGGCGGTCACCTTGAGGGTACTGCCCTCGGCGCTGTAACCGTACTTGCAGTCATTGAGCAATGCCACGCCATAGCCGTGCTCGGACATATCCACCCACTTGTGACCGTAGCACTCAAACTTGGAAGCTTCCCAAGAGGTGTTATGGTGGGTGGGCCGGGTCACGTGACCGAACTGGATCTCATAGGTAGCGGCGGTGGCATGTACATCGTAGGGGAAGGCGATCTTGAGCACCTGGTGATGCTGGTGCCAATCGTAGTCGTTCTCGATATCCACCCGACGGCTGTGCGAGTACAGACGGATGGTCTGGCAGAGGGTGGAGTCCATGTACTGACGAGTTACCTTAAAGCCGGCGGAGGAGCCGTCGGTGAAAGGCTCGATGGTTGCCGGGGTATCCATCACGTACATCTTGTCACGGTAATACTCACTGATCTCCCAGTTATCGTACATACGAGGATAATCCTCAAAGATCTGCAGCTCGTTGCCGTATTCGCCAGCCTTGAACACTTCACGGCCGTTCTGCTTGTCGTACAGACGGGTGATACGGCCGGCCGCATCCAGCGTAAGGATATAAAGGTCGCTTTCGGCTGTAAGGCCATCGACCTTTACAGTGCAATCGGCGTTCACGGAGGGCAACACACGCCAGCCATGGGCAGGAATGGTGTCAGCCACCTCACAAACAGTACCGTCCACCCGAACGATACCGTTACGGTCAAAGCCGGAGGGGTTGTACACCAGCACGCCCTGGCCGTCCACATTAGCGGCGATGGCCTGCAGGCTACCATCGATAATACGGCCGGTATCAGCCGCAATCTCCGCATAGTCCACGTCCGTACCGTCGTACACCTGCTTGATGGAAGAGCCGGGGATAATATCGTGGAACTGGTTATGCAGCACTTTGCGCCAGCCGGCCTGTATGGTAGCGTGATCGTATGGCTGACCTACCTGTTCCGCCAAGCATGACAAGGATTCTGCCTTGCCAAGCAGGAATTCGCTCACCCGATTGCCTCGCTTGTTTTTAGCCATAGAGGTGTAGGTACCACGGTGATATTCCAGATACAATTCGCCCACCCAGCGGGGGATCCGGCCGGTGCGGCGGCAACCATCCTTGAAATTCTCTTCCACCTTCTGCAGGTGAGGCAGCAGGAATTCCTGCACCGTCACCGGCATGCCCGGCAGACCCTTGGCCAGACGACGGTAGGTCTCCAGCATCTCGGCGGTGGGACCGCCGCCGCCGTCACCATGACCAAAGGTGGTCAAGGTGCGGTCGTTGTATTCCTTCTGCTGGAAACGCTTCCACGTACCGTGAACCTGCGTAGGGGTCAACATACCCACATAGGTAGTCTCGTTACCGCCGTTGCCGAAGGAATAGTTCTGGGTGGTGATGAAGTTGGTAAAGATCTCCGTGCCGTCCAGACCCTGCCACATAAAGCTGTCAAAGGGCAGGGTGTTGGTGTCGTTCCAGCTGATCTTGGAGGTAACAAAATAATCGACGCCACTCTTCTTGAGGATCTGGGGAAGAGCACAGCTGTAACCAAACACATCCGGCAGGAACAGAATGCGGCTGTCAATACCAAACTCATCCTTGAAGAAGGTCTTGCCCATGAGCAGCTGCCGCACAAAGCTCTCGCCGGAGACCAGGTTGCAGTCCGCCTCCAGGAACATGGCGCCTTCCGGCTCCCAGCGGCCTTCGGCAACCAGCTTCTTCAGCTCCTCATACTTCTCCGGTGCCTGCTCCTTAAGATACATGTACAGCTCCGGCTGGCTGAGCATAAACCGGTACTCCGGATATTGCTCCATAAGGGTGGCCGCGGTGGTGAAGCTGCGCTCGATCTTCTCGATGGTCTGCGCACGTGTCCAACGCCACTCCACATCGATGTGGGTGTGACCCAAACAGTTGACGATGGGCTTACCCTCGGCAGAACAAAGCTTATCGTACAGCTCCTCGGTCACCATCTTCTGCGCCTTAGCCAGACTGTCGTAATACTCGTCGCTGTAAGGACGGCGAAGATCCAGCAGAACGGTAGCCTGCTCCAGAACGGTCATGACCTGCTGGTATGCCAGCTCCTCGGTGCGCACCGTCTTGAGAGCCTCAAAGGGCACCCGCAGATCGTACCACAGCTGCTCGATGCGCGGGTCTTTCTTGACGATCTTAGCAGAAGGACGCATCTTGATACCCAGCAAACCGCCGTAGAAATAGTTATACATCTCGTACTCGGTATCCGGCTCCAGAGTCACCTCGGTGTGGTTCATATCGGTGCCCAACACCTTCTTGCCATTGAGGTACAGAAGACCCTGGGGCACGTCGTCCCAGCTCTCACGCCACACCTCAAAGCGTAACAGATACTGCTTATGCTCCTCTGCCGCCGGGGTGCGGAAGGTAGCACGGAACCAATAGTGGGCATCCTCCTCGGTGAGGACGATGCCGGGAGCAAAAGGCTCATACCCCTCGGTGGGAGGGGGGGTGTTGCCCTTGTAGCCGTCCGCCTTGCGATAGTATAGCTCGACAGGCGCAACCGTCACCGTGTGCTGATTGCCCAGATGATCGATGTTGATACGAATACGGTCCAGACTATAGGTGTTAAATATGGTCTGTTGTACGTTAGCTGACATAATGCGGCCTCCTTTTTCAGTCTTCTTTAATCATACCGAAAAAAGGCTTGTAATACAAGCCATATTGTGATATAAAAAGTGTAGTATTGTGATATTTTGGAGTTGATATGATGGAGCCGAAATTGCTGACAGCCGATCGGTTTGTGGATGCGCAAACCGGCTGTTCCTACCGCTACGTGGTCAGCAGTACGGAATATTTCCGTCCGCACTACCACGATTATTACGAGATATTTATTGTGCTGGACGGGAACGCCCTGCATTGTGTAGGCGATAAGCGTATCCGCCTGCATTCCAAGCGAGCCGTATTCATCCGCCCGACAGATACCCACGACTATATCTGCGAAAACGGACAACCCTTCTCCATGCTCAACATCACCTTCACGGCAGACACCGCCCATGCGCTGTTTGACTATCTGGGAAACGGCTTCCCGTCCGGGGCACTGCTCTCTTCTCCCCTTCCCCCGGACGTATTGCTCAGCGACCGGGAATTTGCACGCATCAACCAACGCATGGAACGCATCTGCGCCATCAACCCAGAGGATGTCGACCAGCTGCGTTCCGCCCTGCGCATCCTGCTGTTTGAGGTGTTTACACGGGTGTTCCAGCACACCGTCACCGAGGAAAGCGGTGCTCCTATCTGGCTGGAAAACCTGTGTGAACAGATGGAACGGGACGGTAACTTTATCGCCGGCACCGAACGCATGATAGCGTTATCCGGCAAAAGCCGGGAACATCTGGCACGGTGTCTGCAGCAGTACAAGGGACAGTCTCCCAGCGAATTTATCAACGAGCTGCGTCTCAACTATATTGCTAATATGCTGCGTAACAGCAACCACAAGATAGCCGCCATCGTGTATGACAGTGGGTTTAACAACCTCAGCTGGGCATCCCAGCTGTTTAAGCGCAAATACGGCATGACCATGGGAAGCTTTCGCCAAAACTAAGTGACAAAAACCGGCGCAGCATATCCAGTCAGGCAGATGTATCGTCGTAAAGCATGGTAGCAAAACAGAAGGGCCTCCTGCATGAAAGCAGGAGGCCTTTCCGTTTATTTCTTACCAAATACAAACCGTTGCTGTATGCGGAAGCTGATGAACATCAAGCAACCATCCACCACGCATTTGATCAGGGTTTCCGGGAGGGGCAGCAGCCAATAGATGAAGGCCACCAACAAGCCGCTGGTGAGCATCTGTACCACACACAGGCTGTAATACCGCCACAAGGTATCCCACACCGAACGAGATGAGGCAAAAACCACCGTCCGGTTGAGAAAGAAATTGAGCAAAGAGGAACCCACCCGAGCCAAAACCGTCGCCAGCAGAATACGCTGGGTGTCCGGCAAGCCGGGGACCGCCACCTGGCTGAGAAGCCAGAAAAGAGCCATATCCACCAGAAAAGACAGCAGGCCGCTGCCGGCAAACCGGATGAAATGCCTCAAAATCGGCCGATAGACACGGATGCTGTCCCGTACAGCGCGGAAGTGACTGGTCTCGTTTTCGCCAATATACACCGTGCGGATGGGCAGTTCTTCAAACGGCAAATGCTGGCGGCGCAATTCCAGCAGCATGGTGGTCTCGTATTCGAACCGTTCCCCCTCCACCTCCAGCATGGCAGGCAGATGCTTGCGGGAGATGGCGCGCAGACCGGTTTGGGTATCCCGGATGGTCATGCCGCACAATAAGCGGAACACCAGACTGGTAATCTTGTTACCCAGAAAACTGCGTCGGGGGACATCCGGGCCGCTAAACTCCCGTGAACCGAGATAAATCTTCTCGCCATCAGCGCACAGCGCCTGTGCCAGCTTGAGCACGTCTTCGGCGGCGTGTTGGCCGTCGCCGTCCACCGTCACCACACCACAGGAGGACGGCCGGTGTTCCAGCACGTAATGAAAGGCCGTTTTGAGCGCACGTCCCTTACCACGGTTCACCTCATGATGCAGTACCGTCACGCCGGGGAGCGCCGCCGCCGTCTCAAAGGGGGATCGATGTGCTTCATCACTGCCGTCATTGACCAGCAGGATATCCGTAAACCCCATCTTTTGCAGGCCGGTCACCACACCCATTAATTTTTCATCCGGATCCAAGGAAGGGATGATCACGGTAACGTCCATCTCATTGCCTCCTGACTTGTTTCTGATACGCAGTGGGAGATATCCCCTCTGCCCTCTTAAACGCATACAAAAAACCAGATAGTGAACCAAACCCCGCCCGAAAACAGGTTTCGGTCACCGATAAGCCTTCCCGTAACAGCAGCTTGGCACAGGCGAGCTTACAGCCGTTGAGGTACTCCACGTAGGTTTTGCCGGTTTCCGCCCGAAAACGGTTGCCAAAATACACCGGCGACAGACACGCCACCCGGGCGGCATCAGCAAGGGAAGGATTCTCCCGATAGTGACTCTCGATGTACAGTACCGCCCGGCGAATGGGGGTGATAGGCCGGGAATCAGCCGGTTTGCCGGCACATAAACGCAGAACATATTCCATCAGAGGGCGTCCCAGGTGATGACTTTCCTCCCCTGCCAGCAGATCCACCGCCGCGCTTAAGCGTTCCCGGCGATCCTCCGGGATCTGTCCGCAGAACGGCAAAGGGCCAAACAGCTCCTGCAGTTCCTCGCCCGATACAAAGCCTTCATCAAACACGATATTATATAAACGTACATACCGGGCGGCCGTAATCTCATGAAAATCACCCGGTGACAGCAGATAGACCGTGCCGGGGTTCATGGCCTCCGGATGACCGTTGACCATCTGCTGACCATGACCTTCCAGCACAATCTCCATCTCATAATAGTCATGGGCGTGCAGAGGATAGGGCTCAACCAATCGCACATTAACCCCAAACAACCGCCCCTGAGGCAGGTGATCCTGCCAATGCAAATAACGGCGTGCCATCGGTCCGCCCCCTTTCGCTCTCTATTCTAACGCAGAAAAACGAAAAAAACAAGGATATTCTTGTATTTTAACGAATTTTACCTGCATTTTTGTGGGACAAACCGAGACGCCTATGATAGGATGAAGACAAGAGGTGATCGCTATGTATACAGCAATCGAAATGACCAACTGGCGCTTAGCCATTGTTCCTCACGCTACCGTCACGGCAGACGGATTTGACCCCACCACAACAGAAGAGGTGTTGGGCTGTATCTACGGTACCATCCCTGCGACCGTGCCCGGCAACTTTGAGCTGGATATGCTGCGAGAGGGGCTGCTGGAAGATCCGTACGTGAAGGATAACGTACTGCAAACCCAGAAGCTGGAAAACCGGCACCTGTGGTACGCCACCCGATTTACCGTGGAAAACCGGAAAGACGGCGACACGGTACTGCATTTTGGCGGTATCGACACCGCCGCCGTCATCTACGTAGACGGGCAGGAGCTGGGGCGGACAGAAAACATGCTCATCCCCCATGAGTTCCCGGTACAGCTGGCGGATGGCGAGCACGATCTGGTGGTGCACATCCTTCCGGCGCAGATCTATTCCCGGCAGATTGAGCTGCCGGTCAACAGCACGACCCTTGCGTATAACTTCGAGCAGTTAAAGCTGCGCAAGGCGCCCTACATGTACGGCTGGGATATCATGCCTCGTATTGTGTCCGGTGGTCTGTGGCGGCCGGTAGAGGTGCGGTATCTGCCCAAAAGCCGCATTAAGCAGACCTACATGTATACCGCCCAGCGATGGGAAAACAGCGCCCGGCTGATGTTCCATATGGTATGGCAGACCGAGGACGACCTGATGCAGGAATACACCGTAGACGTGGACGGTGTGTGCGGTAACAGCACCTTCCATGGCAGCGCTCCTCTGTACAACACCAATGTATGGATTCAGCTGCCGGTGGACAAGCCACGGTTCTGGTGGCCTCACAACTATGGCGACCCCGATCTGTATGATGTCACCGTCACCCTGCGCAAGGGAGAGGTGGTGCACGACGTGCAGACCTTCCGCTACGGTATCCGGACGGTGGAGCTCAAGCGCACCTCGTTGGCCGGGGACGACGGCGAGTTCGTTATCAAGGTGAACGGACAGAAGATCTTTGCCATGGGGACCAACTGGGTACCCACCGACGCCTTCCCCTCCCGTAGTAAGGATTACCTGCTCCGGGGATTGGAAATGGTAAGCGATCTGGGCTGTAACATCATCCGGTGCTGGGGCGGCAACCTCTATCCCGACGACCTCTTGTACGATTACTGCGACCAGCACGGCATCCTCATCTGGCAGGATTTTTCCATGGCTTGCGGCCATTACCCGGACGATGAGCGCATCTGTCGCTTAATGGAGGAGGAGGTCACCGCTGTGGTACGGCGGCTGCGCAACCATCCTTCCTTGGTCGTCTGGTCCGGTGACAACGAGTGCGACACCTCGGTCAACCGGGAAGTGAGGGAATGCGGGCGTAAGATCACCGATATCGATCCCAACGGAAACGCTCTGACCCGACGGGTCATCCCGGCGGTACTGCGGCGGGAGGATCATACCCGGCCATACCTGCCCTCCTCGCCCTATGTGGACGAGGTGGCCTTCACCACCGGCCAGCCCCGTTCGGAGGCGCATCCGTGGGGACCCCGGGACTTCTTCAAAGGGGAATTCTATACCACCCTGCAGATGCACTTTGCTTCCGAGATCGGGTATCACGGATGCCCCTCCCCCGCTACCCTGCGCAAGATCTTTTCCCCCGAGGCGCTGGAGGATTACGGAGACAGCAAGCGCTGTGAAAACCCGGAATGGTTGGCTCATGGGGTCAGCCACAACGGACAGGACGGCTACGCTTATCGCAACCCCCTTATGCACAGCCAGGTGGAACGGCTGTTTGGCGCCGTCATTCCCGGGGTAGATATCTACGCACGGCAAAGCCAGATCTCCCAAGCGGAGGCTAAAAAGTTCTTTATTGAAAGCTTCCGTATGATGAAGTGGCGGCGTACCGGTATCATCTGGTGGAACGTTATTGACGGATGGCCACAGATCTCCGATGCCGTCGTGGACTGGTACGGGTGCAAAAAGCTGGCGTATCACTACATTAAGCGATCACAGCAGCCCTTCTGTCTGATGTGCCAGGAGCCTAAGGAGGGCCACCTGACCCTCATGGCCGTCAACGACCGGCGACAGCCGGTGACCGCCCGGTACACGGTCACCGAGGTGAACAGCGAGCAGATAGTCGCGCAGGGCACCTGCACCGTGCAGCCAGATGAAGCGGTCGCCATTGATCGGTTCCCCGAGGAGCCGAATGCCATGTATCGTATTACGTGGGACGGCGATGCCGAGGGCATGAATCACTACACCGCCTCCATCGCCTCCACCCTAGACTACAACACCCATATACAGCAGCTCAAAAAGCTCGGCTTCTACGACGAGTTTGAGGGATTTGAGGATTAAACAGGCAAAACGCCCCGGATACCACATCGTGGTATCCGGGGCGTTGCTATCAATAGTAAAGGGTTTCGCCGGGGGCGACACAGCGGACGGTCTCGGGGCGCTTGCTCCAACGGTTGGGGCCGCCGTTGCCCATGTACAGGGGGGTGTCGGTGGGGTTATACACCGCATGGCCGTCATCCGACCATTCCAGCATCTCAAACTTAGAGGCGTAGTCAAAGATCTCAGCATCGGTGGCGTACCAAACTCCCTCCTGATGGGCAAGAGAGCGCAGAATGCCCTCGATCTTGTCCCAATGACCGAGTTCCTCAAAGCTGTAGGTGTGACCCCAGATGTACAGCAGGTACGGCTCTTTCTGACAAGGAGCGGCAAGAAAACGGGGAATGATCTCCTCCAGAGCAGGGTCATTATAAGAACAAGTGGGATCGAAGGGACAAAGCTCTTGAGGAAACTGAAAATCGTGGGTGGGACGCACGGTACGCATATAGGTAATACCGCACGCCTTGGCTACTCGAACAACGGTGTCATCGTAAGGGCCGTTAGGGATGGCCAAACCGGTGATGAGGCGGCCGAACAGCCGCTCCAGCCGACGGCGATCCTCCAGCATCTGGTAGGCCATCTCCGCCTCGGTACAGCGGGTCAAGGTAGGATGGGACACGGTGTGACAAGCCACACCGGCGTGAGGATCGCTATAGGTGGGCACCACGTCCTCGTCCACCATAGCACGCCACACCGTCCCCTCGGGGTAGGTGTGGTCACGGGTGATGAACCGGCCGCTGTTAAGGTTGAAGGTGCCCTTCATGTCGTACTTTTTGAGCAGTTCCAAAAAGCGCATATCCTGCTGGACACCGTCATCAAAGCTGAAGGTGACCGCCTTGTAGCAACCGCCGGGGTATCGCATATGTAAACGCATGATGGCTCTCCTCCTCTCACAGCCGCACCGTTTCGCCGGAACGGATCACGGCGGCGGCACCGCCCTCCCGGGCGTACCACAGATCGATGGCGGTGGGGTTATACATCATCTCACCGTCTGCCGACCAACGCAGACGAGCATAAGAATGACAGTAGCGGCAGATCTCGTCATTGGTGGCGTACCAGATATCTTCCTTGCCGGCCATACGGGCGGCAAAGTCCTCGATGATGTGCCAGTTATCATCCCGATGAAACTCGTAGGAATGACCCCACACGTAGAACATCTGGGGGAACCGCCGCACCGACATCGTAAGGAAGGTGTCTGCCAATGCGGTCAGACGAGGATCGGCATGATGGCAGGTGGGATGCAGGGTAAGCCATTCCTCCGGCAGATCAAAGCGGTAGGTGGATACTACGGTACGGGCGTAGTGGACACCGGCCATACGGCACAGCTCAACCACCCGGTCATTGTAAGGGCCCATGGGATACGCCATTCCCCGGATGGGGCGACCAAACAGCTCCTCCAGCCTACGACGGTCGTATACCACCTGACCCAGCGCCACCGCATCGGCCACATTGGTGAGGAATGGGTGGTCCACCGAGTGACTCGCCACCTCAAACAGCTCGTGAGCGTACAGCTCTCGCACCAAGCTGCGAGGCATCTGTCCACCGATACGGTCAGCGGGCTGTGTCGTTCCTTCGGGCGCAAACAGACCGCTGTTGATGTTGAAGGTAGCCTTAAGCCGATGCTGTTTGAAAATATCCATCAGCCGGATATCCTCCCACACAGCATCGTCGTAGCTAAAGGTCAGCGTCTTACCCAAGCCGCCGGGAAAGCGCATAAAAATCTCTTTCATGGGGGTCACCTCCGTTTCTGCCCTCATTATAAAAAGCACGCCGTAAAAAGTCAAATCTTTTTTACAAAAATGGCAATATAAAAAGAACGTTCCGGCAACCGATGCCGGAACGTTCTTTGCTTGGCGTCTTTAGGCGTGGAAATAAACCCCCAGTTCTACTGGGGGAAGATAAAAAGCTTTAGCATGAGAAAAACCTCCATGATACAATGGTAAATGGTTTGGCGACCGCATTACCAAAAAGTATCAT